>CALKVB010000481.1 GCA_937996605.1 uncultured Oxalobacteraceae bacterium
ACCAGGGACCTGCGGATTAACAGTCCGTCGCTCTACCGACTGAGCTATCAGGGAATAGAAGACCAGCTTCTAAACTTTTACTACGCGACGTTTTTCAACGCGCTTACTTCGAATTCTGTGGCTCCCCGACCTGGACTCGAACCAGGGACCTGCGGATTAACAGTCCGTCGCTCTACCGACTGAGCTATCAGGGAACAGAGACAAAAATTATAGTTGGCTTCGCTCTTATTGTCAAAAGCTTTTTGCTGTTTTTTTGAATTCAGTTAGCTTTTGGTTTGCTTTCGCTAGTGCTTAAAGCGTGTTTGCTAGTGTGGCAAATAAGGGGTTTGCTTTTCCTTCGTTTTATCGCTTTGGAAAATAACATCTGTCGTTTGATATTTCAAAAGGATGAAGTGGATGACACGAAGTAGTTTTTGTGCACTGATTGAATATACAGTAGAATAAGAAGATTAGCTTTAAATCCAGCAGGATCACTGTGAATATCAGCTTAAACTTGTCAAAGAGAGTCAATACATGAGTGCCTTAAGTCCAGTTGATCAAGATGAATTAGAAGGAAAGTTTGTGACTTTCCCAGATTCGCCTTATCAACTCTGTCAGATTTTTGAGCCTGCGGGTGATCAGCCTGCAGCGATCGCGCAATTGGTTGAAGGTATCAACGACGGTTTGTTTTTCCAGACCTTGTTGGGTGTTACTGGCTCAGGTAAAACCTATACGATGGCAAATGTTATTGCGCGAACCGGGCGCCCTGCGATTATCTTTGCGCCGAATAAAACTCTGGCAGCGCAGTTATATAGCGAATTCAAAGAATTTTTTCCGCGTAATGCTGTGGAGTATTTCGTCAGCTACTACGATTACTATCAGCCAGAAGCTTACGTGCCACAGCGCGATCTTTTTATCGAAAAAGATTCTGCAATCAATGAACATATTGAGCAAATGCGCTTGTCTTGTACCAAGTCATTAATGGAACGGCGCGATGTAATTATCGTGGCGACTGTCTCTGCGATCTATGGTATCGGTAATCCTAACGAATACCATAAGATGATTTTGACCTTGCGCGCCAAAGATAAATTGAGCCAACGTGACGTGATTGCTCGCTTAATACAAATGCAGTACACGCGCAACGAAGTTGATTTCGGTCGAGGTACTTTCCGTGTGCGTGGCGATACCATCGATATCTTCCCGGCTGAACATGCTGAATTGGCAGTGCGTTTGGAAATGTTTGATGATGAGGTGGAGAGTATCGCTTTGTTTGATCCCTTGACAGGACGAATCAAGCAAAAGATACCTCGCTTCACGGTGTATCCTGGCTCACACTACGTAACCCCGCGCGAAACAGTATTGCGTGCGATTGAAACCATCAAAGAAGAATTGCGTGAGCGCCTAGAGTTCTACCGACGAGAAAATAAGCTCATCGAAGAACAACGCATCGAACAACGTACCCGTTTCGATTTAGAGATGATGGCGGAAATTGGTTTTACCAAAGGTATCGAAAACTATTCGCGTCATTTAAGTGGCGCCAAACCAGGCGAGCCTCCGCCAACCTTGGTCGACTACTTGCCTGCTGATGCAATTATGTTCTTAGATGAATCGCATGTGCTGACGGGGCAGCTAAGCGCCATGTATAACGGCGATCGCTCACGCAAGACCAATTTGGTGGACTATGGTTTCCGCCTGCCTTCAGCTCTCGATAATCGACCTTTGAAATTTGAGGAATTCGAAAGCAAAATGCGGCAGACCGTATTTGTATCGGCAACGCCCGCTGAATACGAGAAGCAGCATGCAGATCAAACAGTGGAGCAAGTGGTGCGCCCGACAGGTTTGGTTGACCCGCGCATCGAAGTGCGACCTGCATTGACCCAAGTTGACGATCTGATGAACGAAATCACTGAGCGTGTGAAACTCAATGAACGTGTTTTGGTGACTACCTTGACCAAACGCATGTCGGAGCAATTAACGGAGTTCTTGGGTGATAACGGTGTCAAAGTGCGTTATCTGCATAGTGATATTGATACTGTTGAGCGGGTCGAAATTTTGCGTGATCTTCGATTAGGTGCGTTCGACGTATTGGTTGGGATTAACTTATTGCGCGAAGGTTTGGACTTGCCAGAAGTGTCTTTGGTTGCGATTCTCGATGCGGACAAGGAAGGCTTTCTGCGTTCTGAGCGCAGCTTGATTCAGACTATCGGTCGTGCCGCGCGTAATTTGAACGGCACGGCCATTTTGTATGCCGATAGAGTGACTGATTCCATGCGACGTGCCATCGATGAAACTGAACGTCGCCGTGCTAAGCAGATTGCGTTTAATACGGCGAACAATATTACGCCAACGGGTATCAATAAGAAAATCAAAGACATTATTGATGGCGTTTATAACCCACAAGAAGCACATGATGAGCGTAAGGTCGCTCAGGAGCAGGCTAAATATGAGGCCATGAGTGAAAAGCAAATTAGTAAAGAAATTAAACGCTTAGAAAAACTCATGCTCGATCACGCCAAGAATCTTGAGTTCGAGCAGGCAGCACGTGTGCGAGATCAGTTGGCAGTATTGAAGGAACAATTATTCGGTGCGGGTGGTCATGATAATGTTTCTTCTATCCTTGGACGCTAAATCTTCTTCGACTACAAAGTAAAAGCCGGGCTTGCCCGGCTTTTACTTTTATAGAGGGTGCGAGGTAATCGCCTTAAGCTTCTGCAATTCTCTTTGCAATGTGGAGCAAAGATTCTTCAACTTGATCGATCAAAATCAAGCACAAGTCACCTTCTTTTAGACTTGCTAGCGCGGTGTCGATCGCGATGAATTCACCGTTGATTTCTTTCACCTCGGTCGTGCGTTTTGCATTTTGCAGACCAGAACGAAGTAGGGCGACCACTTCACCATCAGCACGACCGCGCTGGCATTGATCTTGATACAAAATCACTTGGTCAAAGGCATTGCCAAGGATTTCGGTTTGTTGACGAATGTCTTGATCTCGACGATCACCTGCGCCGCTAATCACGACAGTACGACGATTACCAGGCATGCTATCAACTGCTTGCACCAAGGCACTGATTGCATCTGGATTATGGCCGTAGTCAGCAATTAAAGTCGCACCACGGTAACTGAATACATTGAAACGACCCGGTGCATTGTCACTATCGTTCATAAAAGTCTTCAAGCCTTGACG
>CALKVB010000482.1 GCA_937996605.1 uncultured Oxalobacteraceae bacterium
GGCAGCGTCGCCGCGCGACGACGTACCTTCAGCCCGAGGACGGGTTCGAGCCCTGGGCGCCGCAGCCCGGCTACTTCCGCGTCCTCTGGCGCGCGTACGCCCGCCTGGGCTTCGACGTCGCGCCCCTGGCCACCGCAGCGGGGGTGGAGCCATGAACGCGCCCAAGGGCCAGCGTGGCGCGCCCACGCGCGTCTTCGTCTACGGGACGCTCCTCGCCGGCGAGCCGAACCATCGGCTACTCACGGGCGCCCGGCTCGTCGCGGAGGCGAGGACCAAGCCCGCGTTCGAGCTGCGCGACCTCGGCGCGTTCCCCGGACTCGTGCGCGGCGGCGAGCACGCGGTGGCCGGCGAGGTGTATGAGGTCGACGAGGCGACGCTCGCCGCGCTCGACCGGCTCGAAGGGCACCCGCGCTTCTACCGGCGCACGCGCATCGCTCTTGAGGATGGCGCCGCAGTCGAGACCTACCTCCTTGCGCCCGAGCAGGTCGAAGCGCTAGCCTTCGCTTGGCTTGCGCAACGATTTGTCCAAAGACGTGCAGGTAACTTGGCGGAAGTCACTGGCGCCCGTGGCGAGCGAATATTAGGTGCTTTGTATCCGGCATAAATTCGGGTAAGTGCATTGAGAGAGGAAATATGTCGAATAAGTTTTTATATATTGCAGACCCCATGTGTTCATGGTGTTACGGATTTAGCCTTGAATTGAGTAAATTGCTCGAGTCTTTGCCGGGGGCGCAAGTCGATATTGTGCTCGGTGGTTTGCGTGCCTATAACAAAGAAGTAATGGATGACGACACCCGACAAATGATCTTGTCGCATTGGCAGAAAGTCGCTGATGTTAGTGGTTTGCCGTTCGATATGACGGCGCTCAACAAATCGCCTTTCGTATACGACACTGAGCCTGCCTGCCGCGCAGTGGTGACGGCAAAATTATTGCTTGATGAAAGTGATGGCAATGAGGTTTTCAGCGTGTTTCGAGCGATTCAACATGCCTTTTACGCTGAGGCGAAAGATGTGACTCAAGATGAGGTATTGGCGGAAATTTGTGTCAGTGCTCTGAATCAAATTGAGAGCAATGCTTATGATGTCGAGAGTTATCTTGAGACCTTACAATCCCCCTCTACCAAGGATGAAACACGTCAGCATTTTGAGCAGATTCAACGCTGGGGAATTCGTGGTTTTCCGGTTTTATGTGTGGTGAAGGTAGATGGCTTGCATATGATTGCATCGGGATATACGAAACTAGAAAATTTGCAGCAGGCACTCGCTGAACTCGCCTAACACACGGTGTAAATGGCTTATCGTGAATCGATGTCGGTAAGCACTTCAAAGAAAGTTTTAATATGCAAAGTCCGCGTCTATGTATCGCTCCTGAAGGTCCAGAATTTTCTCAAATTGTTCTTGGCTTGTGGCGGCTTTCGTCATGGGAAATGAGCGCGCAGCAACGTGTCAGTTTTCTGGAACAGGCGCTGGAGCTTGGTATTACTACCATAGATGAAGCTGATATCTACGGTGATTACACCAGCGAGGCCTTGCTCGGCGAGGCTTTTGCTATCGCACCGCATTTGCGGAATAAATTCCAGGTAGTCAGCAAATGTGGGATTCAGTTTCCTTCGGTGCAAAAGCCAGGGCAAACTTCTCACATCTACGAAACAGGCGCTCGCCACATCATTAGTTCTGCAGAAAATTCTCTGCGCAACATGCAACTCGACAGTCTAGATCTGTTGTTGATCCACCGCCCAGATCCCTTAATGAACGCCGATGAAATTGCGGAGGCTTTTAGCCATTTACGCAGTAGCGGCAAAGTGAAACACTTTGGCGTATCCAATTTTACGCCATCGCAATTTGCTTTGTTGCATAGTCGATTTTCGCTCGTTACCAATCAAGTTGAGTGTTCGCTGCTACAGATGGCGCCTATGTATGACGGTAGTTTTGATCAATGCCAGCAATTGCGTATCTCACCGATGATTTGGTCTGCTTTAGGCGGCGGCGCGCTCTTTGAAGGCAAGACTGAGCAAAGTCGACGCGTAATGTTGGAACTCGAAAGAATCGGGGCTGAGCTGGAAGTAAGTACTTCGAGCGTCGCTCTCGCTTGGATTTTAAGACATCCTGTACGCCCACTGATTTTGACCGGCTCTAGCCGCGTGCAAGCTCTGCGTGAAGCGTTACAGGCGAGTCACATTCAACTCAGCCGTGCTCAGTGGTTTGATTTGTGGCGGGCGAGTACGGGCGTTGATATTCCTTAAATGATTCAAAAAAGTGTTAAATAAGCACCATGTTTTAAAAATCACTTTTCTTCGCTTGTGTTTCCACGTATAAAAGATACTTGAGCTCAAGTAGTGCAAACTTAATCCGATTAGCAGTAGCCTTGGAGGTGAGTAATTGCAGAATAGACGAGGTTTCCTTGCTGATTTGGCGCCAACGCCAGACATTCAATCCATGGATTTGCAGTCATGGCGCAATGAACTTTTATCTTCTATTTTGTTATGGGCATTGATCTTAGGTATTATCACTGCAGTGCCTAGCATCGTGATGGCCATACGCGATGATATGGTTTCAGTGGCGATCATTGATACCTTAGCGATTGTTTGGGCTGGTCTAATTTGGCGCTTAAAATCACTTTCTTTCGTTGCACGCAGTTGGAATCTGTTGCTGATCATTTATCTGATCGGTTTGTTTTTCTTTTTTAAGATTGGTCCTGTTAGCCAGATTTATCTGATGGCAGTACCGGTCTTAGCCGCATTGCTGCTGGGGCTGCGTCCAGCAGTATATGCGTTGATTCTCAATGCCATCACCTTGTTAGGCCTTGGTTACGTTTTCAATGTCAATTTGCAGTTTGACCGTTTTCCCGATCAGCCCTTTGTGCGGTGGGTCATTATTACGCTCAACTTTACGTTTATTTCAGCGGTGATTACGGTCAGTTGTGGCGTCTTGTTGCGACGGCTTGAGGCCTCGTTGAAGTCGCAACTACAAATTAGCAAGTCACTACAAAAAGAACAGGCTTCGCTCAAAAAAGCAAATGAAGAATTGCGCTTAATTTCTGCTGCTGTCGAAAACCTCAATGATATCGTGATGATCACTGATAGTGATCTTAATAATGATGGACCACATATCGTTTTCGTCAATAAAGCGTTTGAGCGTACCACTGGTTATAGTCTGCAGGAGACGATGGGGCTCAATCCTAAAATCTTGCAAGGGGATGCCAGTCAGGTTGACGATTTAGCCCGTATACGTGAGGCGATTGCGAATCAAAAGTCGGTACGTGCCGAGTTTATTAATTACACCAAGACAGGGGATGAGTTTTGGCTTGAGGCCGATATTCAGCCCATTATTGATAGCGATGGTCAGTGTACTCATTATGTCGCGGTGGAACGCGATATTACAGATCGTAAGCGAGCTGAGTCTGATATTTATCGACTCGCTTTCTTTGATGTGTTGACAGGTTTACCGAATCGCCGTTTATTGCGAGACCGACTTAGCATCTTGTTGGCGACTGCGCAGCGTACTAGTATTTTTAGTGCGGTCTTGTTTATTGATCTGGATCACTTTAAGACCATTAATGACGCACGCGGACATGCTACCGGTGATGCTTTATTGATAGAAGTTGCGAATCGGCTTACCAGCATTCTGCGCGAAGTTGATACCGTGGCGCGTATCGGCGGCGATGAATTCGTGGTGTTGATCGATCACCTTGATTCGAATATGGAGAGCGCCAGTCGTATTGCTTTAACCGTAGCTGAAAAGATTCGCAACGCTTTAGCGATGCCTTTCGATATTGAAGGTCAAACTTATAGCTCAGCTTGTAGTATCGGTGTCACCCTCTTACCGAAGGTAATGCAAACGGTCGATGATTTATTACGCGAATCGGATACTGCAATGTATCGTGCGAAAAGCGCAGGGCGTAATCAAATCGCTTTCTTTGAAGGCGCGATGCAGGCCGAAGTTGAACAAAGATTGATCTTGGAGAGAGATCTATCGCGTGCATTAGATTTGTGTGAATTGCGCATGGTGATGCAAGCTCAAGTCGATCAAGACGGCACACCCGTCGGTGCTGAATTATTGATGCGATGGACTAAAACGAATGGTGAGTTTGTGTCACCTGCAGTCTTTATCCCACTGGCTGAAGAATCGGGTTTGATACTGAAGCTCGGTGATTGGGTCTTACATCAAGCCTGTGAAATTGTGAATCAATTACGCACACACGGCTGGATGTTTCCTGTTTCGGTGAATGTCAGTCCGAAGCAATTCCGCCAATTAGATTTTGTCGAGAAAGTACGTAATATTTTGGCTGCGCATCATCTGAGTGGTGAGGAGTTTGTATTTGAAGTGACAGAAGGTCTCTTCATTAACGATATGCAGGAAACCATTTCGCGCATGAATGCCTTGGCGGATTTGGGGATTCGCTTTTCGATCGATGATTTCGGCACTGGTTATTCGAGTTTGTTTTATTTGAAGCGTTTGCCCTTATATGAACTGAAGATTGATAAAAGTTTTGTGCAAGACATTCCAGGTGACGCGAATGACACGGCAATTGTGCGTTTGATACTTTCGATGGCAAAACATCTAGGTTTGCGCGTGGTAGCAGAAGGTGTGGAAACGAAAGAGCAAGCAGCTTACCTGATTGAAAATTCTTGTGATTGCATGCAAGGGTTCTTGTTTTCCAAACCTGCCTCATTCCAAGATTGGCTCGGCAAGCAAGGTTCGGCGCTTTAGATCTTGGCTGGTTTTGAGCCTGAAAAGAAAAACGTCTAAAGAAAGTATAATACGGGTTTGAAGTTTAACGCTGATCGAAGTTTTACTATGACGTCTTCCAAAAAAACATTAATCATAATTGTGTTTGCCTTACTCGCGATTTCGGCAGCGCTCTTCTTGACGATGGGCACGAGTGGTCGGCAAGCTGCACCGAATTTGACTTATGTGAATCTCAAGGGTGAAAAAATCACAGCCGAAAGTTTGCGTGGCAAAGTCTATATGGTCAATTTTTGGGCGACCTCTTGTTCCACTTGCGTAGCCGAAATGCCAGAAATGATACGTACCTTTGAGAAATTCCATGGCAAGGGTTTAGAATACATGGCTGTGGCGATGCGTTACGACCCACCTAATTATGTGATTAATTTTGCGGAAACGCGTGCGCTGCCATTTCACGTCGCTTTAGATGTCGAAGGGAAACTAGCCGAAGCCTTTGGTGATGTGAAATTAACACCGACAACTTTCCTCGTCGATAAGCAGGGACGTATTATTAAACGTTATGTAGGCAAACCTTCTTTCGATGAGCTCGAAGAAATTATCGGCAAAGAGTTAAGTGCTTCTTAAGTGTTGAACTCTTCTTACAAGATCTGCAGTTAATATAAGCCAAATTGAAGTGAGCCTCGCTGGTGTCTTCGTTTTGCGATGACCTAGCAAAGGTCTAATTGAACAATACTTCGCAAAAAAGTCTATTGAAAATCCGCAGCAAATAAAAAAATATTGTTCCTGAAAAGCACTGAGATTGCTAATTATTTAGGCAGCTTTTCAGGTAGAATAGCGCTTCTTCGAAATTCTTCTCTCATCCCCCAAGGTCAAGCATCGTGCAGATAGGTTCTTATCAGCTCAGGAATAATATTTTCGTCGCGCCTATGGCAGGTGTGACGGATAGACCATTCCGTCAGTTATGCAAAGACTTGGGCGCGGGTTATGCAGTGTCTGAAATGGCAGCCTCGAATCCGAAATTATGGGAGACAGAAAAGTCCTCGCGTCGTACTAATCACGAAGGTGAGATGGAGCCAAAGGCGGTACAAATTGCGGGTGCTGATCCGCAGATGTTGGCTGATTGCGCGAAGTTTAATGTGGATAAGGGTGCGCAGATTATCGACATTAATATGGGCTGCCCTGTCAAAAAAGTATGCAATGCATGGTGTGGCTCTGCGCTATTGCAGGACGAAAGATTGGTCGCCGAGATTCTCGATGCGGTTGTCGCCGCAGTTGATGTACCAGTCACTTTGAAATTCCGCACAGGTTGGGATAGAGAAAATAAAAATGCCTTGCGCATTGCGCGCATCGCCGAGTCTGCCGGAATCGCTATGTTGACTTTGCACGGTCGTACTCGTGCAGATGGCTATAAAGGCGCAGCCGAATACGACACCATTGCTGCTGTCAAAGCGCAAGCCAGAATTCCTGTCGTGGCGAATGGTGATATCACCACGCCAGAAAAAGCCAAATACGTATTAGAAGTGACGGGTGCCGATGCCATCATGATAGGCCGCGCTGCCCAAGGCCGGCCTTGGATCTTCCGAGAAATTGAACACTTTTTAAAAACAGGAAGTCACTTGCCACCACCTTTGGTGTCCGAAGTTCGCGGCCTATTAGACCGACATTTGCGTGAGCACTATGCGTTTTATGGTGAGTTCATGGGAGTGCGAACGGCACGCAAGCACATTGGCTGGTATGTCGAAGATCTGATCGATGGCGAAGTGTTCCGACAGCGTATGAACAAAATTGAAAGCTAGAT
>CALKVB010000483.1 GCA_937996605.1 uncultured Oxalobacteraceae bacterium
ATTCATCACAAACTAAGCTACCACTAAATGAGCTACGACTAGCTTAGTTCACTGAGTGAGCTAACTACCTTATCTATCGAGATTGATCTATTGAGATCAGTCTCTAGCCTCCTTCTTTTGTTTTTGTTCGGCCTCCATTGAGGTCGATTTAACCCCGTGTACGGCAATTTGAAGTCAATATTCGATGGCTTCGTACACTTTTTTCTTGAAAGTAGAAGTATATGTTTTCAGTTTCATTACGCCAGTTGGTGGCAGCAACAATCGCATTCACCAGTTTAAGTGCTGCGGCACAAGATCGCCCAGCAGCAGCCGTAACACCGACAACACCTGCCACATCGGCGGCTGTCAGCAAAGGACTCCATTTCGTTGCAAATGCCGGGTTTAGTTTTGGTGGGGATACGATAGCCATCGCTCAATATACCGATGGTAGTGATCAAAGAATCAAAGCTGGCGGTATGCTGGAATTTGGCGGCGGTGTTATTTATGAAGCGAGCGATCTTCCTCTCGCCGCGCAATTAACCGCCAACTATCATGTGAATGATACCGATGCAAATAACGGAACCATGCGTTTCCATCGTTTCCCAATTGAAGCAACTTTGTTTTATACCGGTGTCGAACAATGGCGTTTTGGTATAGGCGCGCGTTCAGTACAATCACCGCGTTACGTCTCACAAATCAAAGGTGCGGTGTCAGAGACTCTAGAATTTGACAATACGACGGGTGCAATCGCCGAGGTTGGCTATGCTATTTCTCCTAAACTGTGGGTGAATTTCCGTTATGTTTCTGAGAAATACAACGCCAATAAGTACACGGTCGGTAGTCGTTCTGTCTCTGTGCGCTCGATTGCGCCGGTGAAAGGTGATCACGTCGCGATCTCTGCTAGTTATCAGTTCTAAATTGAAATATTTTTCAATTACCTGAGGCAGATTGCTTTAAACAGTAAATGACGTTAAGCTTTTGCCACGTCGCGAGTGCTGCAGTTCTACCACTCGCGGCAGTTTGACACTATTAAAAATAAAGGGAAAACATGGAAATCGCTAGCGCACAAGAGGGTTTTAGCCCATCACGTGAGAAATTTATCGGACGTACATTCAACCATCTAGGTGCCGCAATTGTTGGCTTCACCTTGATTGAATGCGCATTGTTTATGAGCGGTGCCGCAGAGAGTTTGGCGCGCGCAATGTTTGCCTTGCCTTGGTTGGCGATTATCGGAGCATTTATGTTGGTCGGCTGGTTAGCGACACGTACTGCGCATTCGGCGACGAGTAAAGGTGCGCAATATGCAGCTTTAGTGGCCTATGTCGTTGCTGAAGCCTTGTTGTTTGTGCCGATTTTGTTCATTGCTAATTCTGTCGCTCCAGGCATGATTACCAATGCGGCTGTAGTGACTTTAGTGGCGACGGGTGGCTTGATTGCGGTTGCGTATACATCACGTAAAGACTTCAGCTTCTTGGGCAGTGTCTTGAAATGGGGCGGTATCTTGGCCCTGGTATTGATTGTATGTGGTGCGATTTTTGGTTTCCAATTAGGCTTGTTCTTCTCAGTCGCCATGGTGGGTTTAGCGGGCGCGGCAATTTTGTATGACGCATCAAACATCTTCCATCACTATGACGAAGATCGTTATGTTGGTGCTGCTTTGGAATTGTTCGCTTCGATCGCGATGATGTTCTGGTACGTATTACGTATCTTTATGAGCCGTGATTAATACAGTCACTCTGTATTGAGTCGACGTTGACGGTACGCAAAATCTATTTGTTGTACCCGATTAAAATGAGCCAGTGTCTGTTCTCTTGAACTACACTGGCTTTTTTCTTAGCTGTTTGCGTTTTTCTTATCTACGCAGATAGTAAGAACTTCGATAGCGAATAGGAACTCATCGTGCGTAAGTTACCTCGTATCCATCCGCAGCATCCACATGCAACCGCTCACCACAAACGCGGTGTGGCCTCGCGTTTTGCGCAATTTCGGCACAAAGGTGCGGGGGCGATCGCTGCTTTCTTGGCGGTGCTGGGCCCTGGTTTGCTCGCGGGTTTGTCCGATGATGACCCTGCCGGTATCACCACTTATTCAGTATTGGGTACAGATTTTGGCTATCGCTTGCTGTGGATCATTCCCTTCTCGACTATTTTGCTCGTGCAGTTTCATATGCTGGCGGTGCGTATTGGCGCAGCGACAGGGAAAGGTTTTGTTGCTGTCATTCGCCACCATTGGGGTAAGTTCTGGGGCTACGCCGCCGTGGTCGGATTATTGTTCGCCAACTTCGGCACCATCTGTGCGGAGTATGCCGGAATTTCAGCCGCGCTCGGTTTGATACAAGTACCCGCATGGCTCAGTGCCCCGATTGCAGGCGCATTGATTTGCGCGGTTGTGATCTTTGGCTCTTTCCATCGCGTCGAGCGTATCCTCTTATTGATTTCCGCAAGTCTGGCCTTGTATATCGTCGACGGTATTTTGGCTGCCCCTGATTGGAACGCAGTTGTTCATCAATCTTTGATTCCCCATTTCCCGAATGACCACGCAGGGTGGGTAGCAATCGCAGCGACCTTGGGTACAACGCTAGCACCATGGGGCCTAGCCTTCATTCAATCGTATGCCGTCGATAAGAAAATTACGGTAGCAAATTTAAAGTGGGAGCGTGTTGATGTCGTGATTGGTTCCATCTTGACTGGCATCATCGGTGTGGCAATTGCAGTGGCCTGTGCCGCGACATTGCATAAATCCGGCATCCATATTGTCGATGCGAGTGATGCGGCCGCCGCCTTGAAGCCATTAGCGGGTTCATTCGCCACAGTGTTGTTTGGCGTTGGTTTGCTGGGGGCTTCTCTATTAGCCGCTGCTATCGTCCCTTTGGCGACCGCATATTCGATTGCGGAGGGTATCGGCGCCCCAGCCTCGCTCGATCTTGATTCCAAACACTTTCAGTTCTTCTATGCAGCATTTGTCGTATTGACGGTAGCTGCCGCCAGTGTTGTTTCTATACCGGGTTTGCCTCTAATTCCTTTGATTTATTCCAGCCAAGTCGTTAATGCAGTGCTACTTCCCTTGCATGCAATCGCTTTATATCTGCTAGCGAGCAATTCGAATCTAATGGGCGATGCTGCCATCGGTTTGAAGAATCGCGTTGCGGTCATCCTGAGTATTTTCTTGATTCTCGCTTGCGTTGCTGCTTTAGCGCTTTAATTTTTCATACCTAGATACTGCGTACGTAGATGCTTGTTGCGTCATTCTGACACGCTGTCTGAAATTTATCACGATCTTTGTTTTGTCATGCAACTGTCATATTTGCGATGTACGCTCACATTTGAAAACCAGAGAAAAAGAGAAGTTAAAAAACTAAAAACAACAATAAAGGAGAAAGCAAATGCTGAAACACATCAGTAGCAAAATAAAACAAACTTGGCTGCATTATCGTTACCAACAAGTTGTGCAGCGCTCTCGCTTTCAGCGAGAACTTGAAGAGCTGCCACCCGGTCTCTTCGAACATTGGCAAGAATGCGCACCACAAGAATTTCATGGCATCCCGACGGATGCCATTTTTTTCATCCGTGCTGCTGAAGGCTTGATGATGTTCTTTGATTTCGTACGGCACAGCGAACGTGCTTGTGGCCTACCGTCTAAAGCCGCGGACTCGGTATGGCATGCATGGTTGAGTCTGCCACACGCTGAGCAACAGGGCTTGCACATCGAGGGTTTCTGTCGCCGCCACTTCAACCGTGAAATACCGCATCTAGAGGCGGAAAAGATGCCGGTGGCGATCTCAGATGCGCTAGCCAATACACTGGTGTCTGCACGCATGCGTGGTGGATATCAGCTCGCTGGCCCTTACCTCCCTCTCTTGTTCACACTGGATCGTCGACTCAAAATGCCGATGGGCTATGCCTACCGTATCAAGGATTATGGCGTTGGTTTGCAAGACATGGACAGTAAGGGGCGCGCCATCGGTAAGTTGAGTTTTCCGACAACGCTAGACCCGTTCTACTTGCTGTCGGTGGGATTGATCAATCAAAGCGCGTTTGATGCCTACCGCACAGAAAAAAACAAACATGATGCGGCGATGCTCTCCAGCGCAGGTTCTTCATGTGGCAGCACCTCAAGTTGTGATGCCGGTAGCGGTGGGTGTTCTGACGGAGGTGGCTGCGGAAGCTCTTGTGGCGGCGGCTGTGGTGGCGGTGGTTGCGGTTCCTAAGTTACACTAGAAATCCACTCCTATTATGCGATTGCGAACCCATGCAAGCTCCCGACTATTTTGAGCAAATTCAACAAAGTTTGTTGAGCCATGCGCGCCCAGAAAATATGGCTGGCATGGAGGCTTATATGCTGCATCAATTTTCTTTCCTCGGCATAAAGACGCCAGAACGCCGCGCGTTAATCAAGGCCTTAGGCCAGCCTATGTTTAGTGCAGAAGAAGTATTGCAACTAGCTGAGGCGCTGTGGGGTTTGCGATATCGTGAGTATCACTACGTGGCGATCGATACATTGGCGCGGCATAAGAAAGTGCTGCAGCAGGAACATGTTCCCGAATTAATTCGCTTAGCACAACAGCATAGTTGGTGGGATAGCGTCGATGGCTTGAATGCAGTGGTAGGCGATATCTTGTTGATTGCAAAAAAACGAGGGCAGCCTGTTCGCGATGTGATGGATCAGGCCTTACAGCATGAGGTGATGTGGGTGCGACGTATGGCGATGACGCATCAACTGGGTTGGCGTCTCGATACTGATGCCCAAGGCTTGGCTTCTTATGCGAAGTCGCTAGCAAAAGAAGAGGATTTTTTTATTCGCAAAGCGATCGGTTGGGCGTTTCGCGACTACGCTCGTTGGAACCCAATTTTTGTCCGTGAATTTTTCGCGCAGAACGAGAAAGACTTTGCCAAATTGAGTGTACGTGAAGCACTCAAACATCTTGGTTCTTAGTGTTAATGTCGGTGTCGACTTCGCTCAGGAGGGTGATTTTGCAGCGTAAGCTTGCTTAGTCTGACGCGGTCTCTTCGTTCTGCGTTTGCGCATTGGGTTCTAGGCGCAGATTGTGAATGGAAAGATCACCACCGCAGTGTGAGCAGCGTTGGCCCGCCTGAGTCAACTCGCCGCAGTCTAAATGACGCAGACGATTTGGCGCCTCTTCAGCGCAAGGGAAGTAGTCATCGCTGTAGCGCATCATTTCTAACAGCATGGGCAACATCGCATAGCCAGCACGTGCGAGTTTATATTCGTAACGCGGTGGTCGCTCTTGATACGGTATTTTTTTAATTAAGCCGGCTTCCATCATGCGTTGCAGGCGATTGGTCAAAATATTCGTCGCCGCACCGCTAGCCTTTTGCAATTCATCAAACTTGTGCGGACGTTTAAACAGCTCGCGCAAGATCAGTAAAATCCATTCGTCACCGACCAGTCGCGCAGTGCGCGCAAGCGGGCAGGCGATGCTAGTGGCGGCAACTTCGGTTTTCTTATTCATGATCTTTTCAGCGCTTTCGTTTTTGGGGAGAGGTGTAAAGCGTCTCACGGTAGCTCTCACATTGTGTTCTTGATTTTACACACTTGCAAAATGAAAGTCTATGTAATATGATGCGCTTAGTTACTTGCATTTTGAAAGTAACTAAGCGTCAGGCGATGTTCTTTGGGTCTTTTTTGCAAAGGAATCGCCCTTATTGAATCCGCGATCTGGCACCCAGATCGAGCAAGGAAACTTGCCAAGAATAGCGAACAGGCAAGCTTGTTTGTACCTGGTCTAGATTGAAAATGAAGGAGTATTCTCATGAAAAACATCGCAACAGCCGCCATTGTCAGCTTATTGTCATTCACTATTTCTGCTGGAGCCCAGCAAGTAAATAGCGTCCAAAGCCAGGCCTCCGCCGCCCGTATCGAACAAGTACAGTTAAAAAATGGACCCTTGGCCGACTTTTACGAACTTGTCTCTCAGCGCACCACTCAGCGCACAGACACGGTCGAAGAGTTGGCGCAAAAGAAGATCAAAGAAGACGAGCAAACTCTGGCGGGTTTAAAAAAGACTGAATTGGACAAGCAAGCAAAAGTGAAGAAAGAGCTTGATAAATTGCCACAACATTCAGCAAAGTAAGCGCGAGTGAGATGTCGATGACTCGAAACTGCCGACAACGCAGTTTCTGCGTTTGCAGTAGTATAGGCGGCGCAATCAGTGGAGTACAGGGTATCGGCTAGCTCTACATGGCTCGCTTGCAAGCGAGCAGACTCACCCCCGTTTTTTTACTCTTTATGAAGGAGCACTTTCTAATGAAACTGTATTTCTCAACCGGCGCCTGTTCCTTAACATCGCATATCATTTTGGAAGAAATTGGTGCTAGTTACGAAGCGATTTTAGCGCCAACGAAAACGCACAAATTACCCGATGGCAGCGATTATTACCAGGTCAACCCATTGGGATATGTCCCGCTATTGGTGCTCGATGATGGCCGCCAATTGCGTGAAGGGCCGGTCATTTCACAGTATCTTGCCGACTTAGCGCCAGAT
>CALKVB010000484.1 GCA_937996605.1 uncultured Oxalobacteraceae bacterium
TTAACTCTCAGTAATTGAAGCAATGTTGGAAGATGGGTGACGCATAACTAGATATAGAGGGTGAAATGACGGGTGAAAAAGCAACTTGTCGCATAACATTTTTCATAGCTATTCTCCAAAGTCTTTTGCACATTAGCTCTCCAACGATGCACTGTGCATTTATACAGTATTAAAATTTCTACGAAAAGCGTCACGGCGATGGAGCAGCATTCTACCAAGCTCTGTAGTCGCGTCAAGAAAACAATACGCTTCAATACTACGTGTGACTCGCTGCGCAAATGTGAACGCACTTGCATCGTCACTCTTTCGGCTTCATCAAGACCGTTTCAATAGGCTCGAATGCCTTGTGCTGCTTGATTCAGTTCTTTGTTGAATTGCTTAAACACACAGTCCAGCAGTAGAAACCTGCGTTCACCATTTGCGTATCACACCCAAACTACCACCCCTGCTCAATAGCAAATTTCTCGATCTCACCACACTACATCTGCAAAGCCGTATGCCCGCGTAAGGCTTGCGCCATGAAGTCGACGAAGCTGCGGATTTTTGCCGAGCCATCGCGGCCTTCGCGATGCACGATGTGGATCGGTAGCGGGGCGGGTTCGTATTCGCTCAATACGGTTTTGAGAGCGCCGCTTTGTAAGTGATGTGCGACTTGGTAGGACAATAGTCTTGTGATGCCGGCACCGTGTTTGACTGCCATAATGGCGGCGTCATTGGTGGTGACGGTTAACCTTGGTTTGATGCGTATGGTACTTGGGCTAATATTCGCGCTGGCGTTGCTGCTGGCGCCTTCGCCGAACTTCCAATCGATGGTCGGCGTCACCCCACTCGCAGCAACTATATGATGTTGATGCAAATCTTCGGGCTGCTGTGGGATGCCATGTTGCGCCAGGTATTCGGGCGAGGCGCACAGCACACGTTTGACATGACCTACGCGCACCGCGCGCATACTAGAATCGGGCAGGGCACCGATCCGTACCCCCACTTCCACGCCTTCTTCCATCATATTCACCACACGGTCTAGCAATAGCGCCGAGATTTCGACTTGCGGATTTTGCCGCATATATTCAACGATGTGTGGCATTACAAAAATCTTACCGAACAGAACAGGTGCGGTCATGGTCAGATGTCCACGCGGCGCGGCATTAATACCTGCAGCACCTTCATCCGCTTCTTGCAACTTCGCTAGAATTTGGCGCGCATCATCAAGATAGCGCTGGCCTGCATCGGTAGGGCGTACATAGCGTGTGGTGCGGGTCAGAAGTTTTACACCCAAACTGTCCTCTAGAGCTGCTACCGCGCGCGTCACCGCAGGCGGCGATAAGCCCAAGCGCCGCGCCCCTGCGGCAAAGCTTTCTTCCTCTGCTACTGCTACGTAGACGCTCATTTGATGAAATCGGTCCATATCGCCTCATTATTCCACTTATCGTAATAATTAATTGTAATTCATAAGGATTCTTATTTCAAATGGATGTAGGCACAATGCATCCATTCGCTGAACAACAGTAAGAAATACTTAGCAGCAGTATGGCAAGTAGCAGCACCAAACAGTGTAAACATCAGCGATTTAGTCATACGAAACCACAATCAATTTACCTTAAAGGAATCATCATGAGCCGTATCAACCTCGTCACTAACGAAACAGCCAGCACAGAACAAATGGAATTGTTCAATGCAATTCAATCGCAGTTAGGCGTTGTTCCCAACTTCTTGAAGATTTTTGCCAACTCACCAGCCGCTTTGCGCTCTTTCTTGGGCTTCTACAGCATTGCCCACGAAGGCACTCTCGATGGCTTGACGCGCGAACGTATCGCTTTGGCGGTCGCCCAACAAAACTCTTGCGAATACTGCGTTTCAGCACATACCGCACTCGGTAAAAAAGCTGGTTTGAGTGCCGATGAAATTACGGCTAACCGTGCTGGCTCTAGCCAAGATGCAAAAGCTGCGATCGCTGTGAAATTAGCGCGCTCTATCTCTGAACACAAAGGCGAAATCGCGACAGCAGAATTGATCGAAGCACGCAATGCAGGTTTTAGCGACAGCGACATCGTTGAAATTATCACTCACGTTGGTTTGAACTACTTAACTAATATTTTGGGTAAAGCAAGTCGCGTTGAAATCGACTTCCCAAAAGTTAGCTTGAACTAATCACGGTAGCACCTGGTAGCACAGATCGACCTGCGTTTGATTTTATGCTCAAACCTAGGTCGAGCAATTAGGCACTCTCTTAGCTTGAATTTACTCTTTAATACCACTTTTTTAAAGGAATTATCATGTTACACACTACTTTACGTCGCACCTTAATCGCAGCTAGCTTGTTAGGCGCGGTAGCACTCACAGCTGGTTTGCCTACGCCCGCTTTTGCACAAGATCAAAACTCAACTGCCGCAGTTAACGTTGATACCGAAGGCGTAGCTTTGCACGGCTACGACCCAGTGGCTTACTTCACTTTGAAAAAGCCAACCATGGGAAAAGCCATGTACACCCACAGTTTTGATGGCGCGACTTATCGCTTTGCTTCTCAAGAGCATTTGGAAAAATTTAAAGCGAATCCAGCAATGTACGCACCACAATTTGGTGGCTTCTGCGCCATGGGCGTGGTCTTGGAAAAAAAGCTCGACGGCGACCCACAAGCTTGGCGCGTCGTCGACAACAAACTGTACTTGAACGTCAACAAAGACATTCAAAAGAAATGGTTAGAAGACGTTCCGGGCAATATCGTCAAAGCCGGAAAAACTTGGCCTGAAATCAAAAACAAAGCACCAAAGGATTTGTAATCGACTCTTCTTTGGTTCAGCTAGGACGCATTCGACGTCGTAAGCAAGAAGTTAAATGAACTGGTGTTCCTGCGTGATCAAGAATATATGAAGCGCAGGAACACCAGCAAATAGTCTTGTTGAATTGGCTAAATGAACATGCCGACTCAGCTGAATACTCAAACACGTAAACTTTCACTGGAAAGAGGTAGCCATGTCAAACATCAGCATGTACAGCACAGCAACTTGCCCATATTGCGAACGAGCAGAAGCTTTATTCGAGCGCAAGGGCGTGCAAATCAACAAAATTTTAGTCGACCAATCGCCACAGGAATTCGAAACCATGATGGCGCGCACTGGCCTACGTACCGTGCCACAAATTTTTATCGGTGAACACCATGTCGGTGGTTTTACTGATCTATATCGTTTAGACCAAAGCGGTGAGCTAGAGCAAATGCTCAAAGCTTAATTCTTCATTCCATCTTAGCTCGGCTTCGGCTCAGCATAGGAGAAACACGATGTCTAGAATAAGCAATGCGCCATCTTCCGATGTAAACCTATTTCAACGGATTGGTAGCCAGTGGTCGAATAAGACCACACCTATTGCAGAGTTATTACTCAGATTGTACGTAGCAAAAATATTTTTTATGTCGGGGCTAAGCAAAACACGAGATTGGGAAATGACCATCTCCCTCTTTACCGACGAGTATCAAGTACCTTGGCTCAGTGCTCAAGTTGCGGCATGGGCGGCCACCCTTGCTGAGTTGATTTTCCCAGTATTACTAGTTTTGGGTTTGTGGCGCTCCCTCGCAGCATTTGGTTTATTGATTGTCAATGTGATGGCTGTAGTTTCGTACTACCACGTCCTTAACGATATGCCTGCAGCACTGCAAGACCATCTTGAGTGGGGTTTGATGTTGCTTTTACTCACCAGCATGGTCAGCCAAAAATTAAGCATTGACTATGTATGGCAGAAACATCGCAAATCTTCCTAATTTTTTATTGATATCCTTTTTCTGAAGACGAACATTCATCATGAACCTGCACACCATCGCGGCCGTAGCCCAACAGCAAACACGCCCAGCGCGGGAAACCATGCCCCATGCTCCACGGGTGCAGCTTCAGGATGGGAGTTTCGTCGTGCCCCAACATTACATGCAGTATGCGCAAACGCCCGAGTCGATTAGTGATTTGTTAGCTCGAATTGAGTTTGATGCGAACACCTTGCTGTTTTGTGGGCAAGATGCGAGTAGTATGTATTTACAAGTAGGACTGATCGGGCGCGAAAACTACGAACGGGGCAATGTCATTCGCCCGCATAAATTGGTGTATGGCAGAAGATGGCGTATCGATGCCGACACGCCGGATGCAGAGATTGTACAAACTGCGCTACTCGCGATCAAGAAAGCACGTGAACACGAAGTACGAGAATTATTAACTCTGCGACCAGAAGGATATCAAAGTATGAGCGCTGCCCTCAGTAATCACCAAGATTTAGCGGTACTGCAAACACAGCAACAGTTTTTACATGCATCGTACACAGCAGCTCACTCGCACAAGGATGTCGTGACCTTAATAGAAGAGACGCTTGCGCGGATGCAATTTGGACAGCGTCCTATTCGACTTATAGAACTACAAACTTCGACCACGGGTGGCTATATCGCCCACTTGCAATTAGGTATGGCACCATTAGCACGCCATCATGAAGGTGATTTGGCAGAGTTTGAACAATTGGCCTTGAGTGTCATGATCACGAATGTAGATGAGCTCGTGTACGCTCTCATGGATGCCTTGATTCATCACAGTGACCGTCATGTAGAAGAACATTTTCTATTTGATGGCTTCGCGCGTTTTAGTCGTCGCATCAATCCCTTCAACATTGCGTCTCTCTCTTTGCAAACGCGTCCGTATGCACGTGACATGAAAGACGCTCGTTTTGATCAAGCTTTTCGTCATCGCAATTATGAAGTCGACGCTAGCCGAGCGGCGCGCCTTGGTGGCCATGCACTAGGACAAAAAAATCGCCACAAAATTCAGGCTTTTGCACCGCTACAGGGGCATTTACCAGCAGACTTGTAGCACCTAGATGGACCAAAACAAAACGAACCAAGCAGCAATTACGACATCACAAAAGAACTAGGGAGAACCTCATGCCACGCGCCTTCGCCAGAATTAATTTCACACCGAGTGTCAAAGCCGCACAAACTTTGTATCGCAGTCGCGAAGCCAATCTTGGGTTTGAATTAGCAGAAGATGATCGCAATGAAATCACACTACGTGAAGCGCAATTCATTGAAGCGCGCGATAGTTTTTATCAAGCGACCGTCAATCAAGATGGTTGGCCTTACGTGCAACATCGTGGTGGGCCTGCTGGTTTTCTCAAGGTGCTCGATGCACATACAATAGGCTTCGCCGACTTCAGTGGCAATCGACAATATCTCAGTGTTGGCAATCTTTTCGCTAACGATAGGATAGCCCTCATTTTGATGGACTATCGTGAGAAGCGCCGTCTCAAAATTTGGGGACGTGTACAAATTGTGCACGAACGTGAAGCACCCGAAATTATCGCTAAACTCGAGATGCCTGCGTATCGCGCTCGTATCGAACGTGCGTTTGTCATCAAAGTGGAAGCCTGGGATTGGAATTGCCCTCAACATATCACGCAGCGTTATACCGATGCCGATATTGAGCAACTACTGGCACCGCTGCAGGCAGAACTTGCGACACACCGACAAGCGCATATGCAAGCGTCAGCGCAGGCAGCGCCGAACAGCTTAGGTGAGGGTGAACTGCCCTTGGTGGTAAGCGGTGTGCGCCAATTAACACCTCGCATTCGCGCGATAGAACTACGTCATGTCGATGGCATTGATTTGCCCGAAGTGACTGCTGGTGCGCATTTGGCTTTGCCTGTGATACTTGGCAATGGCAAACCAGGCTTACGCCACTATTCCATCGCATCGAACCCAGCGCGACGCGATATCTACGAAATTGCGGTATTGCTCGAAGAAAAAGGCTCGGGTGGTTCAGCCTTCGTACATCAAAATTACCAACTTGGAATGTTGATCAATTGCGATTTACCTGCGCAGTACTTCTCACTACGGTCTGACAGCAAAGCAGCATTGTTGATCGCTGGTGGCATAGGCATTACCGCCATCAAGCCAATGGCTCAAAGTTTAACAGCACAAGGTACTTCATTTGCTTTGCATTATGCGGCTAACTCGCGTCAGCAGATGGCCTATGGTGATCGTTTGCGCCGAGATCTTGGTACGCAAATTCATTGCTATTTTTCAGACCAAGGTCAACGCATAAACATCGAAGCCTTGCTGGCCAATACAAGCCGTGATACTGATATCTACGTTTGTGGACCAACACGCATGATAGAACAAGTACGAAGCGTGGCAGCGAATCTAGGCTTTTCTAAAGACCGTATCCACGCTGAAGCCTTCGTGGTTGCACCGAAAGCGAATGATCGTGCCTTCGAAGTTAAACTCGTGCGCTCACAAAAAACCATTACCGTCGCTGCCGATCAGAGCATTTTACAAGCCTTAGATTATGCCAATATTCCAGCGGCCTCATCCTGTGGCACAGGGCAATGTGGCACTTGCGCGGTCAAGCTCATTGCTGGCGCCGCAGACCACCGCGACCAAGTGCTGAGCGACACAGAGAAACAAAACGACAAGCTATTCTGCCCCTGTGTTTCACGAGCGCAAGGCGACA
>CALKVB010000485.1 GCA_937996605.1 uncultured Oxalobacteraceae bacterium
ATAACAATCATGACTACCGGTCTTTGGCGTTGGCAATGTCGCTTGTTCTTCATGAGAAACCCAAGCCTTGACCGAATCTAATTCGCATCGCTTGGCACCAAACTCCAGCACTGAAAAATCTTGATCACGAAATGGCAAAGGTTTAGCGAAGCGATCAACGATGCTTTGCGCACGTTGCCATGGGTCGCTCTCCATTTTGCTTTGGCTCCAAGCAAAAGGCAGGCAAAGTGCACTACCCATTAGGCTGGTGCTTTGCAAGAAGCGTCGGCGTGTTTGATTTTTACTCATAGAAAACTTTCATTCACTTTGAAGGATGAGCAGGCGAAGTACTAGGCACCGCTTCTACACTATTGTTAAATTCAGCTAAGAATATCGCAGCTGCGGGAATTTGCATCGGCAAGGGAATTGGATACTGTAATGCTTGAATCCAATCCGTGCCACGCTCTTGACTCACTTCCGCTAAATTGGCGAAATAGTCGACCACCGCATATTGTGTTGGACGAAAAGCCAAACTGCCTTTCTTATTCCAATCGGCCCACGGATGTTGAGTTTGAATATGCGCCCCGATGCGGGAATTCAAAATCACGACTTTGCCTACAGTTTCTAAGACTTGTTTGCTGATGGTGCCGACAGGTGCTTGATAGCCATCTACATCCGCTAAATCACAACGATAGCCTGGCACATTGATACCTGCATACGGTGTACATTTTTGTGTATGAAACCACTGCCGCGCCAAGTAGAATTTACCCGCTAAAGCATTAGCGCTACCGTCGTGCGTGAAATTACATTCATTAAACACGAAGCCATAGGCGTTTCGCAGATTGGTATTCGGTGCTGCCACATAAGACGTAGAACGATCACCAATCGACTTAATTTCAGATCGGTAAAAGTAAGCGGTCGTATCGCCGAAAATAAAATCCACATTGCCCTCGATATAAGAGCGATGAAAGAAACTACGCACACTAAAACCAGGTTTAGTCGAACGCAAATACAAAGTGTCTTGCAAGCCCAGCAAACGCAGATTTTCAAATTGAACTTTATCCGCGCCTTCCACCATCATCGCCACTGCTTGATGATGCACGACAACCACGGGGGCCGTACCTGCCGTTGCGCCACAACTGCTATTCGGGCACTCAGCCGAGGTGTCGATGGCTTCTTTATTGTAGACGTTTTCGATGGTGATGTTCTTCACTTGAAAGCCGTCGCCACGTATCCATGCCACCGCACTGCCGTTGGTGCCGATCACTGGTCGATCTTTGATGCTATTGAACATCTCAATAATACTCGGATCGAGCTGTTCAAATTGTGCGGCAAAGCGACTGATATAAGCCTTACCCAGCAAAGCAGCATGCAGATTCGCGACGATCTTGGTTTTGCTGGCGTCCGCTTCTTTAGAAAATAAAGTAATCGGTATCGCGGTCACTGGTACGTACAACAATTCTCGATAAGTATCAGGCGCGAGTTCTATCCATAGACGTTTCTTGGCATTAGGATTACCGCCGGTCTGTAGCTTTCTACCGTCAAGTAAAGCTTGATTAACTGCCGCTTGCACACCATGAAATACACGCACACCATCCGCTTTCAAGCGACGATCAACCACATAGTCAGCTTTCAGATCTTGTGAACGCACCAAGTCATCGTTCAAGGGATTCCATGGATCTAATTTTTCTTTGCCTGCCTCACCCACGCGCTTCAACACTTCGTCGATGCTGA
>CALKVB010000486.1 GCA_937996605.1 uncultured Oxalobacteraceae bacterium
CTGGCATTAAATTGTAAAACTGAAAAATGAAACCGACGTTGGATGCGCGCCAATCAGCCAATTGCGCTTCATTCAGATCGGCGATATTCACGCCGCGAATTTCTATGGTACCGCCAGTAGGCTTATCGATTCCTGCAATCAGATTGAGTAAGGTACTTTTGCCTGAGCCAGAAGGCCCCATCAGTGCTAGAAATTCTGAGTGCTCAATGTCAAGATCAACACCTTCGAGTACATGAATTGCCTGTCCACCGCGATAGTAGGTTTTACTCAAATTACGAATACGAATGACAGGTGGTTGCGTCATTTGTTGGCCACCGTGATTTTCTTACCTGTTTCGAGTTTGCTATCTGGATTTAACACTAATTTATCACCTGATTTGAGCTCACCCGTAATCTCAAGGTTGTCGCCAATTTTGCGTGCGGTCGTTACACTGATCGCTTCCACAGTGTCCTCCTTAATGCGAAAGACTAGTTTCTTTCCTTGACGTTCGACGATGGCTTTAGGATTGACTGTGAGCACCGGCTTTTGATCTGCATCGTTTGCTGCTTGCGACAGTATCGTTACCTTCGCACTCATTTCTGGCAGGATGCGTGGGTCGAGTTTTTCGAACCGAATCTTGGTCATGACAGTCGCTTTGGCTCTGTCGACCGTAGGTACAATACCAGCGACATTACCACGGAAACGCATATCGGGTAGGGCATCGAGCGTGATCTCAACGGGGAGCCCAATTTTTGCCTTCGCTAGGTTACTTTCCGAGACATCAGCTTCAACTTCGAGTGTCGTCATATCGGCCATTGTCACCACCGCACCTTGAGCACCCGCAGCGCTGGAGAAAGGGGTGATGATGTCACCGATATTCGCGTTTTTGACCAACACAATGCCATCAAACGGAGCGCGAATCTCGGTAAAGTCTTGATTGACTTGTTGCACCTTTAACTGAGATTTGGCGACTGCCACATTCGCTTGCGCTGAAGCCATCGCTGCTTTGGCGGCATTGACGCGCTTTTGTGCAGCTTCCATCGCTTGAGCCGAGATAAAACCTTGTGCATTCAAGCCTTGGCTGCGTTTGAGATCTGATTCGGCATTAACCAATTCAACATTGCTTTGGGCGACGCCAGCTTCAGCTTGGCGTATGCTTGCCTGTACTGAAGCCATTGCGGCTTGGACGTCGCTAGCATCTAAGCGCGCGATAATTTCGCCTTGCTTCACTTGACTACCTTCGCGAACGTTCAGCCAGATCAGACGACCGGTTGCTTTGCTTGCGACTGCAGCTCGTCTTTGTGCCACCACATAGCCTGAGGCCGTCAATTGAGCATATTGTTGTGAAGGGTAGGAAGTGACGACGGAAGTGGTTTGCACTTCGAATGCACGTGGCTTTAAAGCGATGCCAGCGGCAGCGATAATCGCAATTGCCACGGTAGTCCACAATCCCCAATTCTTTTTCTTGGTGAATTGCGGGGTTGCACGATCGATTTTGAGCTGTTTAAGCGCATTGCTGCTATTGGTGGAGGAGTCTGTCATTTGCTTACTATCGTGAGTCGTTCAATGAAAGTCTGCTGGTGCAAGCCCACACAGGAAAGGTAACACTACTCGATATCTTACCACCGCTGTTGTGATAGCGTGCCTTTGATTGCTGGGGATTTATCATGCGACACCTTTGCGGTGTTTTTGTTGCACGAAGTTGCAAGGTTTTGCCTCGACAAATTGTAGGCGCTTAAGTTTTTATCGATACGATAAATCACGAAAAAGACTTATTGTGGAGGAGACATTTGGCGCGCATCGAGCATCATTTCTTTTGCTAACTTATCACCGACATAGCGTGAGAAAATACGTTCTAAGCTACCATCTGCATACATGGTGTTCATGGTGGTTTGCAAGAGTTGTATCGTCTTTGTCGAAACTTTGGCTTTAGATAAATACAAGCCGGCTACGAAGGCATCACTCGAATACCAGTCGCGTAGAACTGCATTGTCGGGCAAGTTCTTTTGGCGTGAAAGGTCGAGGTAACTGGTGGGTATCAGCAAGATACAATGGACACGTTTGGCATTAAACAATTTAAGCAACGATGCGAAATCCGCAACCTCGTAGACGCGTCCTTGTTTTGTTAAAGTCTCGATAAACTCGTTATAACGCTTTCCATGTTGGAAGCCTTTGATGATTGCGATCTTCAAACTTTTGTTGGCGATAAAGCCTGCTGCTGTTTGCTCCGCCGCAGGCAAATTGCTATTGAGTAGCGCATAATTGCGCGCTGAAAAATAGGGAACTGAAATCGCCCACTTCTCACGCTCAGCAGTTTTTATACCGGAGGTTGACATATCAAGGTTCCCATCGCGCATTTGTGCCCAGAGGCGAGCTTGAGATTCGATGCGAATTTTGAATTGGCAATTGGTCCGCAAACTCAGGGCATCGAGTATGTCTTTGTCGATTCCCGAAAAGCGGCCATCCGGAAGTTTGTAAAATAGGGTGCCCACCTCGATCATCGCGACTTGAATTTGGCCACATTCATAGTCATTCTCGCGCGCTGTTACCGAATTGGGGAAAAGTATAAGGGGCAAGCATATCAAGACCAAAATCACCGAGATGATATTAGTCTTAATATGATGCAGATGCGTGTGATGGAGAGTGCCAAAAGTATGCATGACTCTAGCCTATTGGAAGGCTAGGCTCTTGGCAAGCATTTTAATGGTGCTCTGATTAATGTTTGACTTGATTTGCTAAAAACGTGCCGTCAATCAGACTTTCGGTTGAGAACAATTGTTTACAATCGACTTGATCAAAACTGTAATGTTTGCCACAAAAATCGCAATTGATATCAAGCGTACTTAATTCTGTCACTGCAGCCTGGATTTCTTCCTCGCCCAGCATCTTGAGCATATTACCGACTTTTTCTCTAGTACAGTTGCAGTGAAATTCAGGGAGCTGCGGATCAAAAACACGGATCGTTTCTTCCCAAAAAAGGCGCGTCATTAAAGTTTGGATATCTGTATCGAGTAACTCGGCCTGTTTTAAAGTGCTACCTAACATGACCGCGCGATTCCATGCATCGGTTTCGTCGTCGACAGTGGCACCAGTGCCACCATGTTCTGGTAACTTCTGCAAGAGTAAGCCGCGGGCGACACTATTGTCTGCTGCCAACCATAATTTCGTATCAAGCTGCTCTGAGCGCATCATATAGTTTTCGATGATGGTGGCAATCGACTCCCCATCCAAGGGAACAATTCCTTGATAGGCTTGTTGGCCTGGCAGTTTGTTATTCGGATCGAGAGTGATAACGAAGCGTCCTTGCCCGTTGCGATGAACGAGCTCGACCAAAGTTGCGTTATCATCGATAACGGCATCGGGCGCAAGCTTAGCGGTGGCTCGCAAACGCAGCGAGGCATCGCATTCAACGACCAGTAATCGTACCGGACCATCGCCATGAATTTGCATGATCATGGTGCCATCAAACTTGAGATTCGCACTGAGCAGGGCAGATGCAGCAAGCAACTCGCCCAAGATGGTTTTGACTGCGGTCGGATAGGCTTGGTGTGACAAAATTTCTTGCCAGGTTTGTGGTAATTCGACGAGTTCGCCACGCACACCCGCATGCTCGAACATAAATTTTTGTAATTGATCTTTCACGTGATTTCCTGTGTTTCTATATACTTGAAGTGCGGTATTGCTTTACGATTTCAAGCGATGCGCTTGAGTTTGGTCTTAAATTCTTGGCCGAGTTTGACATAATTATTGGCATTGGCTTGCAATCTTGCGATCGCTTCGGGCGTTAATTCGCGAAGGACTTTAGCGGGGCTGCCCACAATCAAAGAATTGTCTGGAAATTCTTTCCCTTCAGTCACCAGAGCGCCAGCGCCAACAAGGCAATTCTTGCCGATTTTGGCACCATTCAAAATTACCGCTTGAATCCCAACTAGCGAACCATCACCGATAGTGCAACCATGTAACATGGCTTGGTGGCCAACCGTCACACCTTTCCCAACCGTGAGGGGGAAACCTGGATCTGTATGTAGAACACAAGATTCTTGAATACTGCTGTTTTCGCCGATATGGATCAATTCATTGTCACCACGTAATGTGGAAGCAAACCAAATACTGGCGTTGGCATCAATCTTCACTTTGCCGATGACGTTTGCAGTATCGGCAATGTAAGTATTTGCATCTATTTCAGGAGAAATCTCACCCAACTGATAAATAGCCATGTTTATTCCGTAAAATAGAAGTTTGTTTGTAATCCGTCATTTTACCGCTCCTCCATGAATTCTACGAAGTCTCATGCAAATTTCGATGATAAAAATATAATCTCATCAGAAAAGACGATCTTTCGCTCTCAATCGGACTTGCGGCAGCGCGCCCTGTTGGTGTTGGCGGAAGCAGATCCAAGACGTAAAGCAGAAGCGGCAACGGCCTTGCGTCATCAGTGGCTTGCAGGCGAATTGACGCTTGATTCGAAGCATGCTCTCGTGGCGCAATTGGAGATTCCTGGTCGACCTGAAAAACCTGATCTGGTACCACCTCTTGCCGTCAAACGTCGCGCGATGAATACAGTCGAAGGGAGGGCAACCCTGATTCATGCTTTAGCGCATATCGAGTTTAATGCGATCAATCTCGCATTGGATGCCGTATGGCGATTCGCCGATATGCCGCGCGCCTATTACGAAGATTGGCTGCAAGTGGCACAAGAAGAAGCCTATCATTTTACTTTGTTAGATCAACATTTACAGAGCATGGGCTACCAGTATGGCGACTTCCCAGCACATAATAGTTTGTGGGAACTCGCGGAAAAGACGCAGGGCGACGTGTTATGGCGCATGGCTCTTGTGCCTCGCACCATGGAAGCACGCGGTCTAGATGCGACACCAGCCTTACGTGCCAAAATTGCTCAAACGGGCGACCAAGCTGGGGCCGAAATCCTCGACATTATTTTACGAGACGAAATTGGACATGTGGCGATTGGTAATCGTTGGTTTGCCTATTTGTGTGA
>CALKVB010000487.1 GCA_937996605.1 uncultured Oxalobacteraceae bacterium
TCATCTGATCTAAATCTTCGGCCCTCGATACAGGAACACCTAACAACTCTTGAAGCATCTGAGCCCGAATTATTCACGTAACACTTAATTGATCTCGTTTTCGGTTCCGCGTCATTTTCGACCAATTTGAAGCCGAAAACAAGGGATTTCGCCGCGACGAAGCGCACCGCCCCTTACCCCATACGAGTTCGTTCAAATTTTCGTTGCGAGCTACGGGCGTATGACTTCGGTCAAAAATGCATGCGATGGTGGCGGTCGCAATTCGCGCCGATTGGGAGCAGTATTGACGCTCAGTCTCGCTGGGAGTTTCCAGTCGGAGATACATTCGTTGAGTCTATGCCAAAAATATTGGACGCTATTTGCCACGCGTACAATTAATCGGCGCGAATGCTTCACAACTATGGCACCTGCTTTGAGAACTTGACTTTGAAATCGCTTCAGGTCCATGCAGCTCCCTTGCACATTCTCATGCTCGCTACGAACGATATTTGCTAAGTTGAACGCCAGAAGTGCCATCAGCAGAGTGGTTTCATTCTCCTCAAAAGACTGGCTTGATAGGTTCGCTCCAATGGCCTGATTGAATTCGCCTAATCGGTCTTCAAAGGTTCCTCGAGCGCGATAATGATCCAGCAATTGTTCTGCACTGCGTTCGCTTTCACTCCAATTGGTAATCAGAAAAAAGTGATGTGGCAGTAAGTTGAGTTGGCCAGTCACAGGATCTGGACGATCGACAACTACCAAAATCAGACGTTGCGAGTGTTTCCATGTATCAGCCTGGTAACTTCCAAGCTCAACACAGTACTCATAGCCCTGTGCGGGAGGACGCCCTACTGGCCGCCCAACGTATGGAGCGGCTAATTCATCGAGCTTGTTGCTTCCCTTCAGTCTTCCAGTGAATTTTAGGTTTTGATCCTTCATCTCATCCATGATGGTGCCAATCGTATAACCAGCATCCATGCGGAAATCCGTGACGTAAGACATTCGTTTTGTCAAGGCAACAACAGTGCGCACGAAACGCCCAGCTCCCTTCGCTGTGTGTACAGAACCTTGTCGCAGAATCGCGTGAATGAAGCCGTTACCTATGCGATTGCCATTGCGAGCGCAATCGTAGCTACCAGCCACCGAGATACTGGCTACCAGCGGATGATATGCCGTGTAGCCATAATGCCCGTTGTAGTTACTGCCTTGTTGTCTACCGTGTACTTCAATCGGAAAACTATCTAAATCGATCGTGGCATGGCGCGCTCGCTTGTCATTTCCTGTAGCAGCAATGTGCCGATGAATCGATTGAAATAAACCATCGCGTAGAGCATTGATGTTACAACGATTCAGGGCAATCATCTTCAGCAATCGAGATTGAGTTGGTTGACTCGCCAATCGCTCATCGATCACACTGTCGCCAGAACGATTCCATACCGCGATACGAAACGCTGGATCGTGTGCTAATCGATCTGCGTCATCTTGAGTGGAGAAGCCCATTGCCATCGCATAGACACGTTCACGAAGTAGGTCGCCAAGTTGGTAGCGAATAGCGGTGGCTTCTCTCGTATCGGTCATCTTAGATTCGATAGAACTGGTCAATTCCAGCTTAAAATCAGCCTCTCGAAGCAAGAGGACACCCGCATTGGAAGTAATGCGGTGATCAGAAAACTCAATCTTGACGGATTGGTTGAATTCGGGCTCCAACTTGCTACCATTTACTTCACCCATTGCGTGAACCTCCTTGCGTGTGAGATTGTTGTGAGATACCAATCAAACACTGGAAATCACGCGTGGGTTCTATCTTTTAAAGATTTTTGCGTGAATAATTCGGGGTAAAACTAAATCCTTACCAAAACAAGCATTCACACCCCTTTCGGGATTGTTTTCAGAATTCGTGTCCGCTTTCGAAGTGGACTTCTCATCTGCATCGGTCGCCAGAGGTGACTTTACTATTCCCTTTTTCGGGAGTTTACTCCACATGACATTTGTTGTTACGGAGCCGTTCAAAGGTTGCCTCGGTAAATCTTGCTTGAAAAGATGTCCTGAGATCGGAAGAGCACACGTCTGA
>CALKVB010000488.1 GCA_937996605.1 uncultured Oxalobacteraceae bacterium
GATCGACGGTATATTTTTTCGGATGAGAGGAGTGATGAGGTTCTTTTGTGCATCGATGCATAAAATTTAGGCAGTGTAAAGTGTTTTAGGGACTGCATAAAAAGCGCAAGATGTCGGACAAAAAAACGGTAAATCAGATGAGCTTTGATGAAAATTTTCAATTGGATAGACTCTTTCGTTTATTCACAGAGTTTACTAAACTGCAACGGACGACACTGGTGTATTTGTCAACAATTGCGTCAACGGACTGGTAAGCACCGCATCGACAAGCAAGCTAGACAGATGTTATGGTTTAGCGTATATCCTGCGTAATCAAAAATATCGCACGGTCGATGTTTGTTGCAAGCTTAGATGTCTTTACAAGATGTTTCGACCGATCTTAATCCGCTAATCCTTGGAGGATTTTCATGAAACTTAATCGGATTGCGCTAGCTGTACTGCTGGCAGCTCCAATGCCTATGATGGCGAATGCCGGTATCACCGTAACGCCTTTGATGCTCGGTTACCACTACATGAACGAAGCTCATGATGATCAGCGTGCTGTGCTGCTAGATCGGTTGGGCAAAGGCACTAATCCCTCAGGCTACCAAGGTTTGAATAGTAGTGTTGGTGGTGTTGCATTAATCAATGATGCTTACATTGCAGGCTCTATTGGCTATGAATTGACTCCATGGATGGGTGTGGAAGTCGAATATGGTCAAACGAACGGTGATGCACAAGCAAGTGATAAAGCTGCGCAAGTCAAATTCCACTCACAACCTTGGGATTATAAGCAACAACAGTTGACAGCTAATGTGTATGTCACCTCAGACTTGATTACACAAAACTATGACAGCGCCCTAAAGCCTTATGTGTTGCTTGGTGTTGGCCATAGCAAAATTGAGGTTGATGTTCCTGCTGCCGCTTATACTCCTGCTGCGCCAAAAAGCCTGAATATCAACTCTAAAGATACCATTGGTAACTTGGGTCTAGGCGCATTCTATCGCATCAACGACACCATCTCGTTGCGTGGTGAAGCACGTGCAATCCACAACTTCGACAACAACTGGTGGGAAGGCATGGCCTTGGCCGGTCTGCAAGTCGTGTTGGGTGGTCATTTGTCGCCAGAAATCCCAACCCCACCACCTGTTGAGCCAGCTCCAGCTCCTGTTGAGCCAGCCCCAGTTGCTCCTGTTGCTCCAGTCGTACCAGCACCAGTTGATACCGACGGCGACGGCGTGACTGACGATCTCGATCAGTGTCCAAACACCCCAGCTGGTGTGGTCGTTGACGAAAAAGGCTGTCCAAAAGAAGTGGTTGAAGATCTGAAGATGGAATTGCGCGTGTTCTTTGACGTGAACAAGTCCAACATCAAAGATCAGTACAAGCCAGAAATCGCTAAAGTGGCTGAGAAACTCAAAGAGTTCCCAACTGCCAACGCGAAACTCGAAGGTCACACTGACAGCACCGGTCCACGTAAGCTGAACGAGCGTCTGTCGCTGGCTCGTGCCAACGCGGTGAAAACCATGTTGACCAACGAATACGGCATCGCTGCTGAGCGTATGAGCACTGAAGGCTTCGCTGCTGATCGCCCAATCGCACCAAACAACACTGCTGAAGGTCGTGCAATGAACCGTCGTGTCTACGCGGTCATCACTGGTGTTCGCAGCGTGATGATGAAAGAAGACGCTGCTCAATAATCGTTGAGTATCGCCTAGCCAGCAGCCACCTTCGGGTGGCTGTTTGCATTTTGAGTGGATAAAAATCATCCGTCGGACATGTTGTCATTCAAAAACGATCAAATTTCGGTATACTGCCGCGTCTTTTGATTTGTAGCCGCGCTTCCATGTCCGATATCCAACATTTACGCAACATCGCGATTATTGCTCACGTTGACCATGGTAAAACCACATTGGTCGATAAGCTTTTGCAACAATCTGGCACGCTCGGCGAGCGCGCGGGTGAGATTGAGCGGGTCATGGATTCGAACGCCATTGAAAAAGAGCGCGGCATTACCATTTTGGCCAAAAATACTGCCATTCGTTGGCTAGACAAAAAAACGGGTCAAGAATATCGCATTAACATCGTCGATACCCCAGGCCACGCCGACTTCGGTGGTGAGGTTGAGCGCGTGCTGTCGATGGTTGACTGCGTATTGTTGCTGGTCGATGCGCAAGATGGCCCAATGCCACAAACCCGCTTTGTCACCATGAAAGCCTTTGCCCAAGGCTTGAAGCCAATTGTGGTCATCAATAAGATCGACCTGGCGCCGCTCGTGGGCGCCAACCTCGAAGTCATGGATCGCGACGCCCGCAAGATGCGTGGCCAGCGGCCGTTCCTCTTCTCCAATCTCAAGGAGAACAAGGGGGTCGACGATATCGTGGCCTTCGTCATACGACAGGGCGGCCTGCCGGCGCGCCCTCTTAACTGAAGCTTTCAAACCGAAGCGGTGTACTCATGACCAGGATCGTCTCCCTCATCGTTCTCCTTTGCGCAGCCGCCAGCCCGGCGCTGGCGGCGCAGACCGCGCTGACGGGCTGGGTCTGCATCGTCGCCGGCGCGGTGGCGCGCGCCGAGTCCGTCGCGCTGGCACCGCTGGCCGACGGCGCGTTCGGCGACTCCGCGGCGGATGCCGGCTTCGAACCCGCCGCCGTCGAATCGGCGGCGCTGGTGTGCCTCGG
>CALKVB010000489.1 GCA_937996605.1 uncultured Oxalobacteraceae bacterium
TCACCACCACAGCCTTTGCACAAACAAAATTCATTGTGCAAAGGCAGTGTTTGTGCTTGCTCGAGCGTTAAGGTCTATTGAGAGCTATTTCGTAGTCAGTGAAAAAGCCGCACCCATCTCGTCAATTTTCCATCCCTGACCCACGCTGATATCAAACATTTTTCTCCGTATATCGAGGTTAATCAGTTGCCATCGCTGTTGTCCATCATAGACGATGAAGGTACGGAATTCGCGGTCGAAATAAAATTGGCTGAATCGCTGTTCGAGTAAGGTGATGCGCGGCGCATATTGGCGACGATCTTTCACACCTTCTTGCATTTGATAATCGTGAACCATGGCTTGATACACAGGTTCGCGTCCTTCCGCGTACGAAATTTCCCACACCTCTTTGCCGCTCGTCAAAATGGCAATGCAACTTTGTCGCGGGACAGCATGTAGTAACAGAGAAATAGTTTGTGGCGACTGCTGCGCATCTGTAACGCGGCTAGCTTCAATTAATTTTTTTGTGGCGTTATCAAACACACGTAGTTGTTTGCCGTCTGTGCTCGTTTCTATTGTCACTCGCGGTGTCACGCAAGTGTGTGGCCTAGCATTTAAGATATCCTTGTCATCATTGACGTCAGGTGCGAATAGGGGCCCAGCGCTGAGCAGAAGGAGAGACATTAGTGACATCAGAGTATGTCCTCAAATGGGGTGATTCGTGTTGAAAAACCTGTAAGCAAAAAAAAGCGTGCCATGGACTGTTGGCACGCTAAGAGAGGAAATCGTGAACTAACGATTTCCATTCTGGGAATCAATCGACTTTCTACAGTTTGATGTATGTGATTAGTTCAAACTTAAGACATAGTCGACCATCGTCTTGATATCGGCATCATTGATTTTGCCGCCATTCGCAGGCATAGGAACAGGTCCCCACACACCGCTGCCGCCGTCCTTCACTTTTTTAGCGAGTAGAGCGCCAGCATCTGCATTGCCTTTGTATTTTTTTGCTACATCTTTGAATGCGGGACCGAGGATCTTTTTATCAACCCCATGACATGCCATACATCCATTTTTCTGTGTCAAATCAACGCCGGTTGACGCCGATGCTGGTGCGCTGATGACTGCTGCGCTTGTTGCGCTAGCGATCAATACGCCAATTGCCATTGAAGATAAGGATTTCATACCGTTCTCCTTAGTACACATCGTGTTGAGTATTGTTGACGTTGAATTTGCCAGTTGGTGTGATCAATTTTGGATCACGAATGACTGCTTTCAATTTACGTGTTTTGTCGTCAACGATCACAATTGCAGATTCTTTGTCTTTGGCACTCCATACAGAGAACCATACTTCATTACCTGCTTGGTTATATTCAGGTTGAACGATACGTTTTGCACCTTCGCCCAGACCAGACCATTCACCGATAGGCAAGGTGACAAAGCCTTTTTCAAAGTGGTCGATATCAAACACCGCAACCGATTGACTGATTTTTGCATCTGGATGTAATGGTGTATCAACCCACAAATTCTTAGACTTTGGATGAGTCTTGATGAACAGTGAACCACCTCCTTGGCCTTTTACCGTATCGACGACTTTCCATGCCTGTGCTTTGTGTTTAATTGGGTCGGTACCAATCATAGAAATGCTTTCATCGCCGAGGTGGCTTGTTGCCCACACTGGACCGAACTTAGGATGAACAAAGTTTGCGCCACGGCCTGGATGTGGTGTCTTGCCGACGTCAACAATCGCTGCCATCTTGTCTTCTTTGGTATCGACTACAGCAATCTTATTCGATGCATTTGCAGCGACTAAGAAATAGCGACCAGTTGAATCGAAACCACCATCATGTAAGAACTTAGCAGCATCGAGTGTGGTGACTTTCAGGTTGTTCAGATCTGCATAATTCACCATCATGATCTTGCCAGTTTCTTTGGCATTGATCACAAACTCTGGACGGTAGTGCGATGCCACGATAGAGGCAACGCGTGGTTCAGGATGATATTCATTATCAACAGTCATACCGCGCGTTGATACAATTTTCAAAGGCTTGAGTGAGTCACCTTCCATCATCACATATTGTGGTGGCCAGTAAGAGCCTGCCACCGCGAACTTGTCCTCAAAACCTTTGTATTTAGAAGTTTCGACAGAACGTGCTTCTAAACCAATTTTGATTTCGGCGACATTGTCTGGTTTCTCCATCCACAAGTCGATTAAGTTCAAACGTGCGTCACGGCCAATTACATACAAATAACGTCCCGATGCGGAGATACGAGAGATATGAACCGCATAGCCAGTTTTTACGATGTTGATGATCTTTTTCGTGTCGCCATCGATCAATGCCACTTCACCAGAATCGCGTAGCGTTGTGGAGAAGATATTGGCAATATTGTAGTTGTTCATTTTTTTGGTAGGGCGCTTCGCTACGGGAATAATGTCCTTCCATGTTGCCAACATTTCTTTCATGCCGAATTCTGGTGGAGTTGGCGGCTCTTGTTGAATATAGCGTGCCATCAAATCGACTTCCTTTTCGCTCAAATCACCGGATGTACCCCAGTTAGGCATACCCGCTGGTGAACCGTAGGCGATGAATACTTTGAGATAGTCTGTGCCTTTTTCGAGTGTGATGTCAGATCGGAAGAGCGTCGTGTAGGGAAAGAGTGTCTTCGCCTGTGTAGATCT
>CALKVB010000490.1 GCA_937996605.1 uncultured Oxalobacteraceae bacterium
TGGAGTTCAGACGTGTGCTCTTCCGATCTAATCGTCAACGGCTGTTTGCACGCGAAACACAGTGGGCCGCTACCAATCGTAGTCCTAATACTGCTTTTAATTATGTAGAAGCAGCGGGCCTATCCTATCTCGGACAATTGTGGCGCGCATTGAAACCAAGCTCAGGCGCTCGTCGTAACCTCGATTTGCATGGTTTATCGTCGGCTGAGCAAGGCTATTGTCGTCCGCGACTGTTGGGTTTAAGCCTAGCGCAGCAAGCTGATTTGGCGGCGAAGGTTTTGCACGCCATGGGCTTAGAGCGCAATTTTGCCCCCTTGGTGATGCTAGTTGGACACGGCAGCCAAACGATTAATAATGCGCATGCAGCAGCCCTAGATTGTGGTGCCTGCTGTGGTCAAACTGGCGAAGTGAATGTTCGTAGTTTAGTGGCGGTGTTGAATTCTTATGCGGTGCGTACTCTACTTCGTCAACAAGGGATTGATATCCCCGAACAGGTCAATTTTGTCGCCGCTTTACACAACACGACCACCGACGAAATTGAAGGCTTCGATCTTGATCTGTTGCCCGCAGAAGCACAGCAGCGTTGGAACAAACTCACTACAGTGTTTTCTCAAGCCGGCGATCAAGTTAGACGCGAACGTGCCTACAAGCTGGGAGAGAATCCCAGGAGTTCACACGCAACGCTGCTAAAGGCTTTGCGTCTGCGTGCTAACGACGCTGCACAGACTCGGCCAGAGTGGGGTCTCGCTAACAATGCGGCATTCTTAATGACGCCTAGTGCGCGCGGCCTACATTTGGATGGGCGTAGTTTCCTACATGATTATCGTGAACAAGATGATCCTGATCACAGCGTATTGGAGCTGTTGATGACTGCACCGATGTTAGTTACGCATTGGATTAATTGGCAGTATCACGCCTCGACTTGCGAGCCTCAGTGTTATGGCAGTGGAAATAAGGTGCTGCACAATGTGGTCGGCGGTAAGTTAGGTGTATTCGAAGGAAATGGGGGCGACTTGCGAATTGGTTTGTCTAAGCAATCCTTGCATGATGGCGACAAGTGGTTACATGATCCCCTACGTTTAACGGTGGTGATCGCCGCGCCTAATCACGTCGTTGGTGAGATCGTCGCTAAACACCCCGTTCTACAAAATCTTCTGCACAACGGTTGGCTGCATTTGTGGTCGCTGCAAGCGGAGAACGAACAAGTACGCTTGTACCGATATACGCAACAAGCATGGCTCACGGTGGAGGACGCACTGTGATGTTGGACTCGCTTTATTCAGGTCAAACGATCGCGTTTCTAACACAACACGGTAAGCAAGATGTGGTGGCCGCGGTTTTAGAGCCAAATTTAGGCTGTCATGTGCAGCATGTGACCGGTTTTGATACCGACCTCCTCGGAAGTTTTACACGTGATATTAACCGTATCGGTACCCAATTGGATGCGGCTCGTCGTAAAGCACGAAAGGGCATGGAATTGTCTGGCTTGAAATTGGGATTGGCGAGTGAAGGCAGTTTTAGTACCGATCCTTACACTGGGATGTTGCCATGGAACCGGGAAATCATGCTATTGATCGATGATGTACTGGGCATAGAGGTGGTCGGAATGGCACAAGGTTCGACCGTCGCAGGACAATTATTAAGTAGCGATTGGCACGAGGTAGAAGGCTTTGTCACCAAGTTAGGGTTTCCGCAGCAGCAATTGGTATTAAGGCCGCAATCAGAACATGACGCGCGATTCGTAAAAGGCATCGCTGATCTTGATCAATTGCGGCAATATTTTGAAAGCATGCAAACGCAAGCCGAAAATGCCAAAGTGTTTGTCGAGCCCGATCTAAGAGCGTTTGCGAGCCCGACACGAATGCAGCATATTGAGGAAGCCACACAAGATTTACTGCAACGCTTGTTATCTAAGTGCCCAGATTGCAGTGCACCAGGTTATGCGGTGGTGCGGCGACAAGCAGGTTTGCCATGCGAAGTCTGCGGTACGCCAAGTTCGACTTACATGAGTGAAGTGTTTGCATGTGTGCGTTGTCATCATCAGCAGATCAAAGTGCGTGAAGATAAACAGTTCGCCGATGCACGTCATTGCCCTCAATGTAATCCATGATAAGGCGACAAAAGGCGGGTATAAGCGATACAAAAGCGAGAGGCTGATATAGACCTTCTCGCGTAAGTGCTCTATCTGGAAGAATTCGCATCCAAAACACCCAAAATAAATGTAGAAAAAAAGTTCTAGAAATTTTATTCTAGATGGTATATGCTTCATTTCATTCAAATGGAGTGAAGCATGATGACCGCAAATCCAGTAGCAAAATCAAACAAGCACAACCCTGTCCGCAAACCTACGCAGGCTGAATTAGCACTACTGCGCGTGCTGTGGCAGCATGGCCCCGCTACCGCGAAACGTGTGTTTGAGCTGGCGCAAGTCGAACGCCCAGAAATCAATCAAGCCACGGTGTTACGCCAATTGCAGATCATGCATAGCGATGGTTTGCTCACGCGAGATGAAAGTGCCCGCTCCCACGTGTACGCCGCCGCCCAAGCTCAAGAAAAACTACAAACCAATTTGCTTAAAGATTTTATCCAGAAAGCGTTCTCCGGCTCTGGCAAAGAATTGATTATGGCGGCGCTGAAAGAACATGTCAGTGATAAGGATCGTAAAGAAATTCAAGAATTTCTGCATGGAGACAAAAAATGAACACCGAACTGTTTCACAGCATGAGCGTGTTAGGTTGGGCGCTACTTCACTTCGTGTGGCAAGGCGCCTTATTGGCTTCATTGACCGCTGTGGGAATGTTCGTTCTACGTAAAAAATCAGCGCAATCACGCTATCTGTTGGCATGCATAGCCTTGGTTTTTTGTGCTGTGTTACCTGTCACCTATGTGATACAGCACGCCGCGAATACCGATGGCTATGAAGCACATACAAAGGCACTCACAATGCCGCTGACGGCTGAATTAAGCGGTGAGATGATTACAGCGGGTACTGAGAGTAATTTTGAAAATTCTTGGTTGCAGTACATTTACGCAGCGGAAGTCTATGTGAAACAGCAAATGCCAGCCTTGGTGATGCTGTGGACTATTGGAGTCATGGTATTGGCAATACGTATGGCCATGGGCATGCTGTGGGTGCGACAACAGGTGGCTCGCGCCCAACAACACACGCATCCTGACTGGCAAGCAAAAGTTAATGTATTTGCTCAGCGTTTAGGTATGAAACAGATGCTCGATTTTGGATTATCTGATCAACTCGAATCACCGATGACGGCCGGTTGGTGGAAGCCTATCGTTATCCTGCCGAGTTCTTTGCTGACAGGAATGCCAGCCGAATTAATTGAAGCTTTACTCGCTCATGAGGTGGCGCATGTGAAGCGTATGGATTATTTAGTTAACCTTTTTCAAAGCGCAATTGAGATTGCTCTCTTCTATCATCCTGCGGTCTGGTGGATATCCAAACAGATACGCATAGAGCGCGAACAAATTGCAGACGATTTAGCCGCAGGATTGTTAGGCGAACCGCGGCGCCTGGCACTTGCATTATCTGAACTGGAACAATTCCAGTTCTTCAACCCCCAACCGGCCCTATCGGCACATGGAGGAAATCTTATGTCACGCATCAAACGATTAGTACGCCCCGAGCTTCCCGCGAAAGCTTTTTCTTGGAAACTCACTTTACCTTTGCTCGGCCTCTCAAGTGCTTGTGCAGTTTTGGTGGCACAAGCGACCGCCCTCAACGTCGCACCAAGCACCTTAACCGAGATGAGTAATACAGCGCCCGTGGCGGCTCATGTAGCTGCCAGTGTTTCGGCACCTGATAAGGCGACACGCAAACAATTACGCGAAGCCCTCAATGAAATGCCGATGGCGCTCGTGAATGGCGATAAAGACGGCCACTATTACATGAGTGGTAGTAGCAAAGACCGTAAAGAGATAGAGCGCTTAAAGCAAGATCGAGGCGGTGAGTTCTTATGGTTTAAGGAAGAAGGTAAGTCATATCTCATTCAAGATGCCAAAACCTTGGAGCAAGTTCACGCAGCATTTAAGCCAGTGAATGAACTTAGTGTTTTGATGGAAGAACAAGGTAAAAAGATGGAAGTCCAAGGGCAAGTGATGGAAGCCATCGGCAAAGAAATGGAAGCCGTGCAAATTGACGAAGTAAAGATTGATCGTGCAGTTGAAGCGCAAATGAAAGCCTTGGAAAAAAAGATGCAGGCATTCGAGAAAAAAATTGAAGCCGCCGCTGAGAGAATGGCGAATGCAAAAGATAAAGTAGAGCGCGATCAAGCACAAAAGGAATTACATCAAATCCAAACCTCGATGAAAGGGGTCGCTAGCCAGATGCAAGCCAAGTCGGAATCAATGCAGATTGACGGTGAAGCTTTAGCGAAGGCGCTTGAGCCATTACAAGCTCTCAGCGCGAAGATGGAAGAAGCAGGCAAACCTATGGAAGCACTGGGCAAAAAAATGGAACTGTTGGGAGCTGAAATGGAACTGGCGACGGTGCAAGCCCAGAAGAAAGTGAAGGAAATTATTCAAGCGGCGAAGAAAGAGGGAGTGGTGATGCCAATTCCGAAGGGTTAATGCCAGAGGCTAAAACGAAAAGACAAAACGATAAGTCGCGTAGTCAAAACATCAAAGCTCATGCCAGCGCATGAGCTTTTTTTATCACCAAAGCAATGTAAAAATTGTTCGGTTGTACTGAACATACAAAACGCTTTGCTAAAAAAACCTATTTGTGGATGTTGGGCAGTAAAGTAAATAAGATGACGAGAGAACGAATGTGTAAACAAAGCCCTAAGAATGCGCTCGGCTAGCCAATCACGCAGTGGATTTACTAGAGAACGACCCAGATACCTGATCTTCCATTGAAGTGGAGAAAAAAGCATGCCTGATATTGTACAAAAAACGTTGAATCCTT
>CALKVB010000491.1 GCA_937996605.1 uncultured Oxalobacteraceae bacterium
TCATGAAAAACATCGCAACAGCCGCCATTGTCAGCTTATTGTCATTCACTATTTCCGCTGGAGCCCAGCAGGTGAATGGCGTCCAAAGCCCGGCCTCCACCGCCCGCATAGAACAAGTGCAGCTAAAGAATGGCCCTTTGGCCGACTTTTACGAACTTGTCTCTCAGCGTACCTCTCAGCGCACCTCTCAGGGCACGAACACAGTCGATGAGTTGGCGCAAAAGAAAATCAAAGAAGAGCAAACTTTGGCGAGTTTAAAAAAGACTGAACTAGATAAGTCAGCGCAGGTAAAAAAAGAACTGGATAAATTGCCACAGCACTCAGCCAAGTGAAGCAACCACGATGTGATGGCGATAAGGTTCGAGACCAGATTCGAGACCAGATGAGCAGCAGAGTTTCTGGGTTTGCAGTAGTATTGCCAGCGCAATAGCGAGAGGACATCACTTTCCCCATGTCGATATCTTGGGGAAGATGTTATCCGTTGAAGTAATTTCGAACGATACCCCCACACGAAACCCTTACAAGGAGCACTTTCAAATGAAACTGTATTTCTCAACCGGCGCATGTTCCTTAACATCACATATTATTTTGGAAGAAATTGGTGCGAGCTACGAAGCCATATTGGCGCCAACAAAGACACATAAATTACCTGACGGTAGTGATTATTACCTGGTCAATCCATTGGGTTATGTCCCGCTCTTGGTGCTCGATGATGGTCGTCAATTGCGTGAAGGGCCGGTCATTTCGCAATATCTTGCCGACTTAGCGCCAGAAAAGAATTTATTACCCGCAGCAGGAAATTTTGAGCGTTACAAAACGCAAGAATGGCTCAATTTCATTAGCACCGAAGTGCATAAGAATTTCTCACCTTTGTTCAATCCAGCGACGCCTGCTGAGTACAAAGAGATGGCGAAACAAAAATTGTTAGAACGCTTGAGCTTTACTGATAGTGAGCTCGCTGGCAAAGAGTATTTGATGGGCGCGCAATACACCATCGCTGATACTTATCTGTTTAACGTGACCAACTGGGCGCCGCTGGTGGGCGTTGATATTACCGGCTTGGCGAACTTGAATGCGCTGCGTGCTCGTGTTGCGGTGCGTCCTGCGACTATTGCGGCAATGAAGGCAGAGGGTTTGATTAAATAAGGCCTACGCTCCTAGCAATAAACTCTACGACTATCGAGTGACATAAAGCAAAAAACGCCGGTCGTGTGACCGGCGTTGCTGAAAGTGTAGGCGCCGCCAAGGAACCTACACTCAAGCACTAAACTTTGTTGCTGTCGCAGGCGAGTATTACTTCGCTGTCGCCATTTTTGCTGGCGTAGTAGTTGTTGTCGCTACCGCGCTTGTCGCTGTTGGTGCAGGTGTAGAAGTTGCCGATGGTTTGGTTTCAACTTTCGATACCTTCACCTCTGTTTTTTTCTTGCCAGCGTGTTTAACGGCTGCCTTCTTCGTCACTTCCTTCTTTGCCAATGGTGCGGCTTCAGTTGGAGTGGCTGATTTTGTGTCCGTTTTTACGGCAGCTTGCGCGGCTGGTGCAATGCTTGCAACTTTGGCGTCATGTTTTGCTTCATGCTTTGCCTCATGCTTAGCCGGAGCAACTGCAGTTTCCGTTTTCACTGGCGCTGGTGTTGTTTCAGCATGTGTCACTGGCGTTGTGGCCGGTGCAGCTGGTGTAGTTGCTGTGGTCGCTGCAGTTGGAGTAGCCTTAGTTGGCGTCGCGCTTGTTGCATTTGTTGTTGAAGGCGCGGTGCTGTTCGAAGTAGCTACTGGTGCCGCTGCAGGTGTTGTTGTCGTTGTCGCTGGGGACTGTGCGAAAGCTGCACCCATGGCGAAAGTAGAAGCGATAAGAGTAGCGATTAACTTGTTCATGATGGGTTCATCCTTTGTCTATTAAGTTGCGTAGTTGATCTACGTATGCCAAGAACGGGGTCGAATCGAAAGCTGTTGACTTCGAAAGCTAGATGGCATTCTCTAGAAATAGTCTGAAAAATGTGTCAGCCTAATGTACAGTGAGCGCGTTGCAGCGGGCTTTGCTGCGCGTAGAATAACAATGGAAAAGGAGAGCAAGATGAGTATTGCGAATTGGTGTGTGATGGCGGCCTGTTTGCTGCCTGTGGTGACCGTAGGTTTGGCGAAAGGCAGTTTGGGGCGTGTGTCTCGTCGCAATGGTGGCTATGACAATCATCATCCGCGCGAATGGGAGCAGAAACTAACTGGCTGGCAGCAACGTGCTATCGCTGCGCAAAAAAATGGTTTTGAAGCCTTGCCGCTATTCGTAGCAGGTGTCTTGATCGCGCAAATGAATCATGCAAACCAAAACACGATTGATCTATTGGCGATAAGCTTCATTGGAATTCGTTGTCTCTATGTTGCGGCTTATTTAGCAGATAAAGCCACCCTACGTTCGCTGATTTGGTTCGCAGGTGTGGCCGCAAGTATTGCACTCTTTTGTATAGGCTAAGCGAGTTTCATCTAAAAAAATTGCTACTTCGCTTGATGTGAGACTTCAGAACGAAAATCCGAGATAGTTTTAATGACTTGCTGAGTCTGGTCGCGATGGATGTAATGGCCGGCACCTTGAACATAGATCAGTTCGGGCGTGCCGGTGATGGTTTTCCAATCTGGCTGCAAGCCTTTCACAATTTTTTCAAACACACCACTCTCGATTTTTTGGTACTCGGTTCTGAGCATCACCTTTACCGGAATGCTGAGTGGCTGTGTAAAATCAAAACGATCTAAGCACGATGTTTGTTCATCAAACTCGCGACGTTCGGTCGCTGAAAATCCTACCAAACGCATGGTTTTCATGGTCGCAGTCAATGTGGAGGACTGCGCTTGTATAGTTTCCCAATGGCGTGGATGGGTGGGGTCGATTAAGACCATGCCAATTACATCTTCTGCATACATGCGAGCAAAAGCATATTGATAGATGCCGCCAATCGAATGACCGACCAGCAAGAAAGGTGGTCGCACGCCAGCTTGATGTAAAGCCGTGCGTAGTTCGGTCGCAATCGTGCATGGATCGCGTGGCGCTGTGCTTTCTTTGCTATCGCCATAACCAGGGCGATCATAGGCAAATACTTGGCTGTCGCGCGCTAAACTAGAAGCAATCGGTGACCAACTATCTTTGCCATCTCCTAGGCCCGATTGAAATACGAGGGTCGGCCCACCATTGCCCATTTTTGAATAGGCTAAAGGAACATTGTTGATGCCAGTATGGCCCGTGGTGTAGATGTTATGACTTGCGCACGAACTCAGAACCAAGCTGATTCCGAAACTTAGACCTAGCCGTGTGAATGACGGAGATAGGAAAAGATAAGTCTGGCTTCGTTTCATCGACATGGCCCTTTGCGTCTAATTGCGAAAACAAAAACGAGTTTCGGCAGAAAGCGCCATTGTAACCAGTGAAGACATTTTTGCAAGTCTGTTTGGGACAAAACCGGTATTTGCTGTCCATGCTAAAATCTAGCCGATTAATGATGGAAGCAAAACATGTCAACAGAAAAAAAACAGCAACTGCTATTTGCCGCTTTAATGTCTATGTTTATGGCCTTTTGTATGTCTGGCATATTGACTGCATTTAATACCGGAATCGATGCAGGTTTTGTTGGTCGCTGGTCTAAAGCATTTATTGCGGCATGGATTTGTGCATTTCCATTGGTAACAATCTTTGCGCCGCTGGCACGCAAATTGGTGGCGAAGATTATCCAATAAGATCTTTTAGGATCTCCGCCCTTAAATTTACTTACTTCTTGCGCCACACGCAGATTAAGCTCTGCAGCATTTGATCACCTTCGCGTCGACTATCTGCAAGACGCATTTCTTGTATGTCCCAGCCCTGTGCTTCGGCGAGTTGATTGAGATAGCTGGTCGAATGGGCATAACGTTGTGAACTCTGTAAATGGTAGCCATGCGTTTCAGTAGGCTCTACTGAAAAAGCCAGCAAGCCACCTGACCGAAGATGTGCAGCACAGGCCCCGAATAAGACATCGAGCTTACCGAAGTACACCAGCACATCGGCCATTAAGATGAGCTCATAGTCGCTGTCATCGTGTTCAAGAAAGTGCAGAAGTTCATCACACACCAGCTGATCGTACAGTGCAAGTTGCGCAGCGCGATCTAACATCGCTCCAGAAATATCGACGCCAGTGAGATGGTTTGAGCGTGCCCTGAGAAATGGCGCACAGAGCCCAGTGCCACAACCTAAATCTAGACTGCGTGCAAATTGTGTTGGCAAATATAGCGATATGGCTTTTTGCAAAAGCTGTGGAATTTGATAAAGTAACTGTTGCTGTAAGTGTTGGTCGAAATGTGTCGCATACTGATCGAATAAATCGCGCACATATTCGACGGGCGCCGCTTCCGGTGCGGCGTGTTCACCTAAGCTCGCTAAGAGAAACTCGATTTGGGCAGTCTCGATACCGCATTCTGCTGCACATCGATAAGCAGCGCTCGCTTCCGGCAATCTCGACATTAATTTTAGAACATGACCGCGTTGTAAATGGGCCTTTGCATAAGAATGCGAAATCGCAAGCGCCTCATCACAATGCGTGAGCGCTTGAACTAGATCACCATTATGTTTTTCGATAATGGCTAAATTATAGTGGGCTTGTGCTTGCATTTTATCTCGACGCAAACACGTCGCATATGCTTGCCGTGCTTCGGTGCTCTTCCCTAACTGTTGTAGGCTGTAGCCACGCGCGAAATACCAACGCGCTTCATCGGCACGCCAGCGCAGACCATCTTCGAAATCGAGTAGAGCATCTGCGTGCAGGCCCATCGACTGCAGTGTTAGCCCACGTTGATAGTAGGCTTCAGCTTCATCGATTTTGAGCTCCATCGCCTTCTCGTAGCTGCGTATAGCTTCTTCAAAGATCGGAAGAGCACACGTCTGAACTCCAGTCACCTTGTACTATCTCGT
>CALKVB010000492.1 GCA_937996605.1 uncultured Oxalobacteraceae bacterium
GATCTACACAGGCGAAGACACTCTTTCCCTACACGACGCTCTTCCGATCTCCTCGATTCCCACAGCTCAACAAATCGCAGAGCAATTACCTTTAGTTGGTGCCAACGGGCTTATTCTTAATGTCCGTCGGCGAACCGCTTTTTTAAATAAGCGCGGTATGCGACTTGATCTGGGTGGGATTGCGAAATTGCCGATTATGCAGGCGGGGATGCGCCAGCTTCTTGCACATGGCGTGGTTAATGCCATGATTAACGGCGGTGGTGATGTGCTGGTTAGTGGTCAACTGAACGGACGTGATTGGCGCATCGGTTTGCGCGATCCACGTCAACCTGATCGCTTGCTTGGTGTGGTGGCGTTGAATAATGGCTTTGTTGCCTCGTCAGGTGATTACGAACGGTTCATCATGCATCAAGGCAAGCGCTTGCATCACATACTCGATCCTAAGACTGGTTATCCAACCCAAGGTCTGCGTGGTGTGACGCTGATTAGCGATAAGCTTGATCGCTTAAATGGCCTCGGTGCAGCGCTGATGGTCTCCGGCGCAGAAGCTGGTCGCACCAGGCTTAAGCATATGTTGGATGTCGATGCCTTGCTCGTTGACGCCAATAATCAATTATGGACATCCGCTGGAATGAGCAAACGTTGGGTAAGTGGCTAAGCTGTATAGCCAGCTTCGGATGTATATACCCACATGCAATGACTAATAATTTCAATGGCGGGTGATGTTTTGGTTTTAATAAGCTCTTACGTTTTCATATTGCCTATGAACTTAACTTGATATTGCCCTGTGAGTCCTTGAAGGCTTTTTTCTAATTGAATTGACTTTTATGAATTCAGAGTTCGATGCGTTTGCCATCTTGGACATGTTGCCCGTTGGCGTTGTGGTGCATGCCCCTGACACCCGAGTATTGCATGCCAACAAAAAGGCACTGGCGGTGTTGCGGCTCACCGCGGAACAGGTCTTGGGCAAAGAGGCCATAGACTTTCAGTGGCAACTGATCGATACCTACCGCCAGCCCCTAGCGCTGGACCAGTTTCCGGTCAATCGAGTGTTGGCTACTGGCGAACCGATAGACGAACTACTCATGGGTGTGAGCGACAGCAGCAGCGCCGAAGTTACTTGGCTTACAGTGAATGCTCTGGCTGAAAAAGATGCACAGGGTGTGATCGAGCGGGTTGTTGTAACCTTTTCCCAGAATACCTACGAGCGGGCCGACATTCCGTTTAAAGAAATTGTTGACTCTGCCCAAGACGTTATCCTTATCACCGAGGCGTATCCGCTCGAAGAGCCAGGGCCACGAATCATTTACACTAACCGCGCATTTACCCACCTGACTGGCTACGAGGCGCAAGAAGTGATCGGTAAGTCTCCGCGCATTTTGCAACGTCCCGATGTGGATCCTGCCGTGCGCGCGCGTATTTCGAGTGGACTCGAGTCGGGGCAGCCGGTTCGGGAAATCATCTATAACTATTCCAAATCAGGCAAGGGATATTGGCTCGATATGCACATCGTGCCACTGAAAAACAACCATGGCGAAGTGGCCTATTTCGCGGCCATTGAGCGCGACGTGACAGAGCAGAAAAACCTAGAATACGAATTACGCCACCATGCTTTTCACGACGCGCTGACCCGTCTGCCCAACAGGCGGCTGTTGCTTGACCGTTTGAAACATTCACTGGTGATGGCCAAGCGCAGTGTAAGTCACATCGCTGTGTTGTTTATTGACCTGAATAAATTCAAGCAACTCAATGACACCCATGGTCACGACGCTGGCGACCTGTTGTTAGTCGAAGTTGCTCGTCGACTCTGCGGCACAGTGCGTGAGTGTGATGTAGTGGCCCGGTTGGGGGGCGACGAATTTGTGGTTTTGCTGGACGGGCTGGGGACCGATCCTGTACAAGCACAGGTGAATGCACAGACCGTGGTAGCCAAACTTCAGGCCGCGCTGGAAGAACCTTACTTATTGGGGAACATCACCCACCATGGTTCGGCAAGTATTGGCATGACGCTGATTAAGGGTGGCGGCGACCATGACCCCGACCGTGTCTTGAAAGACGCTGACGCGGCCATGTACACCGTCAAGAAAAACCGTTGATAAGCGGGCGCGCATCCAAAATTTTACCATTCATTTTTGAATGCGCATCAACACTACCGAGCTATTCAAATTACTTGAGATAGCATTGAATAAAGGCTTTGTTGCCTCGTCAGGTGAATGCGAACGGTTCATCATATATCAAGGTAAGCGCTAGCGTCATATCTCGATCTCAAGACTGGTTATCCAACACAAGGTCTGCGTGTTGTGACGCTGATTAGCGATAAGCTTGGTCGCTTAAATTGCCTCGGTGTAGCACTGATAGCCTCTGGCGCAGAAGCTGGTCGCACCAGGCTTAAGCATATGTTGGATGTCGATGCGCTGATCGTTGACGCCAATAATCAACTATGGACATCCGCTGGGTACGTGGCTAAGCTGTATAGCTTGTTTCGGATATCGATTCTAGATTGAGATGGCAATTTTAGTTTTAGTCAACTTGAAACAGTGCTCCTTTGGGCGTAAATGACCTCCGGCGCAAATTCAGCTTGCGGAATAGAGTCTAAGTCAAAGTGGGTACCAAAGTCGGTGCCAAAAAAATGTTAATGCAACTCAAACAACATCGCCTGATAATCGTCTTGTTCAATCTTCCTTCTCAGATTTGCAATCCAAAATCTTTTTGATATCGTGCATTCTGGAGTCTCGAATTTGTATCCCCAGAAAATAAACTTTAATCAATTACAATTGTTGCTAAACCGCAAAACCGGTAAGTGTCAAGCTAGTTGTCGCCTAAAGTAGTTATGATCATGCTGCTTTTTTGCGTTCTGTTTGTAGCTCCTTTATGTCAATTTGTTTCTCTGGATTTAAGTGAACAATGTTGATGCGTTGCCAGTTTCGGATCTCGCCACTCCAACGTTCAGGATGCTGTTCTTTGGCTGCTGTGTAGATAGCGACTCTCTTTTCTAGTAAGGCGTGATCTTCGCCAGCGTGGCGTTGCGCTGGTGTGACGAAGTTGATGGCGCTATGCCTATGCTCGTGGTTGTACCATTGAACAAAGCCACCAACCCAGACCCTCGCTTCTAGCAGATTGGCAAAGGCCTGCTGTGGATAGCTTGGACGATATTTGAGGGTTTTAAAGAACGACTCAGAATACGGATTGTCGTTCGATACGGCAGGTCTGCTAAATGACGGCACGACACCAAGTTGTTGCAAGGTCGCCAGCATGGTTGCGCCTTTCATGGGACTGCCATTATCTGAATGCAGTACTACTTGGTTTGGTACGATGTTTTCTCTGGCGCAAATATCTTGCATCACTTCACTGGCCAGCTCACTGCTTTCGTTTTCATAAATCTGCCAGCCGACGACTTTTCTGCTAAAAATATCGATGAATAAATACAGGTAATAGTGGATACCTTTAACGTGTGTCGGCAGATAAGTGATGTCCCAACTAAAAAGCTGATTGGGTTTGGTCGCACACAATGCGCGTGGTTTGCTTCGCGTCTGTGCTGGTCGTTCTTTGCCTCGATGAGCGAGTTGTTTAGCGGCTCTTAAGACGCGATAAAAGCTCGACTCAGAGGCGATGTAGCAAGCTTGGTCGAGTAAGCAAGGAACAATTTGGCTCGGTGGCAGATGTCCAAATTCTTCTGAATTGGCGATCGTGAGTATCTGTTGGCGTTCTGTTGGAGTTAGCGCATTCTTAGGTGTTTGTATTCTAACCGGGCGTTGATCGCCTAGTTTATCTTCGCTTCTAGCGTCACGCTGCCAGCGTTGTAACGTAAATTTGAAACGAGGCTCGAAGAGTGTTGGCAATTATTACGAACCCATAAAGTCAAAACACTGCCAGTCATTGACGATCAAAGAAAAGTGATTGGAACAATAAGCCTCATTGATTTCTTAAAAAATGCGGATCTTGATGTTTACCATGATTTTGACCTGCGTTTGCGGCAATTGCTGGAGAATGCACATCGTTTGACTGGTAGTAGATATGAAGTTGCAGGTCATATCATGAACACTTCAGTCCAGGCTAAAGTAGACGATTCCGATATCCTTGAACTGGTGGCGCTTTTTACCGATCTTGGTCTGCATTCTGTTCCGATTTTGAATTCGAGTGGCGAGTTGCAAGGTGTGATTACACAAACGGATTTGATCGCTACTTTGTATCGTATGCAGATTGATAAACCGCTCGATACTTAGACCATTGTTTATGATTGCGATGGTTTTCAATGCTTGGTGTTGACGATATTCAGATGGGTGAGAGTAATGAATTTCATCTAGGTAGTCGTTGACGACACACTTGTGGTTAGCTAAGTTTGATGTTCAAGATTTTGAACTATGTTTTTGCGGCATTACTAGAAATCTCAAAACATAACTTCATCGTGCATGAAGTAAGCTGCAACTGGCAATCTTTGTTACTGTTTGGTGCATCCATGATTTCATTGACCTAAGACAAAGACACGCCTACAGCGTATCGCTACCATCTTGCGCATGAAAACAATCGATCTCGTAGCGCCTGCCGGCAGCTTAGTTGCACTCAAGGCAGCCATCGACAAAGGCGCTGATGCCGTTTATCTAGGCTTACGCAATGCCACCAATGCACGTAATTTTGGTGGTCTCAATTTTACCGATGCCGACATTCGGCTTGGCGTGGAATATGCCCACCACCGCGGCAAACAAGTTCTGTTCGCGATCAATACTTACCCGCAAGGGCAAATGGCGCACGAATGGCGCGCTGCCATCGATACCGCGGTACTGCTAGGTGCTGACGCGATTATTTTGGCGGATCCTGGTTTAATGGCTTACGCACGTCATCGTTATCCTGATGTGCGTTTGCATTTGTCTGTGCAAAGTTCATCCACCACGGTCGATGCAATCGAATTGATGCGCGAACAATTTGGCATACGTCGCGCTGTTTTGCCACGCGTATTAACACTGACTGAAATTGAAAAAATCATTCGTCAGACCGAAGTTGAAATTGAAGTGTTTGGTTTCGGTAGCTTATGTGTGATGGCTGAAGGACGTTGCCTACTATCGAGTTATGTCACGGGTGATTCACCAAACAATAAAGGCGTCTGCTCGCCTGGTCATGCTGTTAGCTGGGAAGAAAAAGACAAGGTCTTATCTGCGCGTTTAAGCGGCACCTTAATTGACCGCTATGCTCCGAATGAAGCGGCTGGTTATCCGACGCTGTGCAAAGGTCGTTTTGAAGTCGAAGGGCAAGTCGATTACGCTTTAGAAGAACCGACCAGTTTGAATGCCATCGGCTTGCTTCCGCAGTTGCTTAAAATGGGCGTGAAAGCGATCAAGATTGAAGGTCGTCAACGTAGTCCAAATTATGTGTCACAAGTGGTTGGGACTTTGCGCGCAGCGCTGGATTCAGCTGAACGTGATCCTGAGCGATATACAGCAAGGCCGGATTGGAACGCGACCTTGGCGAAGCATGCTGAGGGAGCGCAGGTGACGCAAGGAGCATTCGAACGTCCCTGGAAATGAGCGTAGTTTGCAAATTCAATCACAGGGCGGATCACGGCGTTGACTATGCTCGCAATACTGACGCATCGCAGTGCTTGGCGCCTAGCCCTGTATCCATAGAGTCGAATTCCTGAGCGCGATTATGGCGTATTGGATTCACTAGTCGTCGTTCTACCGTTTGTTTGAAAATATAAACTTAAAGACCTTATGAAATTATCCCTCGCACCACTGTCTTATTACTGGTCTAAAGAAGCCACGATGCAATTTTATGTAGAGGCGATGAACTGGCCTGTGGATATTATTTATCTGGGCGAAGTTATTTGTTCGCGTCGGCATGTGATGCGTTTGCCGGATTGGATTGGTTTGGCGAAAGCTTGTCGCGATACGGGTAAACAAGTGGTGCTTTCAAGCTTAACTTTGATTGATAACGAAGCTGATCGACGAGCCATGCATAAATTGATTGATGCGGCGGTTGCGGAAGATTTTCTGATCGAAGCGAATGATTTTAGCACCGTACGTGCAATGCAAGGACGGCCCTTTGTCGCGGGACCACATTTAAATGTATATCACACTGGCACCTTGAATTGGTTGCGTGAATTGGGCGCGATGCGCTTTACCCCGCCAATAGAATTAAGTGGTGCGGATTTGGCGGTATTGCAGGCGCAACGGCCAGTTGGTTTAGAAACCGAAGTGCAAGTATGGGGACGCATGGCGCTCGCCTTCTCTTCTCGCTGCTTCACTGCCCGCCATCATCGCCTGCGCAAAGACAATTGCGAGTTTCGCTGTGAACATTATCCCGATGGACTGGCATTACAAACCCGCGAGCACAGCGATTTTCTGACCATTAACGGCATACAAACCCAAAGCGCGAATTGCTTGGATTTGAGTGCACAACTTCCTGCCCTCAACAACTTGCAAGTTGATATCTTGCGTCTGCAAGTGCAGTCCAGCCATATGGAACAAATCGTCCATGCCTTTGATACCGCACGCCGCCGCGAACAAGCAGCGGTGATTGAACCTACATTTTTGCCGCCGCAATCTGAGCGCTGCAATGGTTATTGGAACGGTAGTTCAGGCATGCAATGGCAAACGATTCCAATTCATGCAAACTAAATTTATTCTATGATGAACCTCACTGATTTTCGTTTTCCCCGTGTCTTTGGCCAAATCGGTCGACACTTGCCTTCACCTGTTGCCAGCGCACCTTTAATGTTGATTTTGGCGCTGGCGCGACAACGCAGCTGGCTCGTCGCACCAGAAAATTTATACGACAAAACATTTCAAATCTACGTCGAAGATCTCGGCCTATGCCTTTGCTTTCGTTGTGATCATGGTCGTTTTAAAGCCATCCAACAACAAACCACCGACGTTAGTCTGAGCGCCTGTGCGATGGATTTTTTGAGGCTGGCAACTGCCTTGGAAGACGCCGACACTTTATTCTTTCGCCGTCGCTTAAAAATCGAAGGCGATACAGAGCTCGGCATTGCGGTGAAATATTGGATCGATGCGAGTGAACGTCCAGCATGGTTGAATCTGCTCGCAGAAAAACTGAATTCGGGTTTGAATACGGGATCAGTATAGTTGTTTGCAGCTTTGTATAGCATTTGTCGGTGAGGATCATCATATGTTAGAACAACTACCACTGGTATATTCATGCTCAGGATGCTCCAGTGTCGCCCAACTGGCTAACGACTGTGCATTGGAATTGGACAGAGCCGGGCGGGCGCAAATGTCTTGTATTAGCGGGGTGGGCGGTGGTGTGCCATCGTTGCAAAAACTTGCACAATCTGGCCGTCCCATTTTAGCTTTAGATGGCTGCGCACTAGCCTGCGTGAAAGCTTGCCTGTCGCAGGCTGGGATAACGGCCACGGTACATTTGATTTTAAATCAAGAGGGTGCACGTAAACGATTTCATGTCGATGCGCAGCCTGAGGAGCGAGCGCTCATAGCACGAGTGGTCAATCAGGGGCTGCTTGAAGTGTATCGTTTAAGTGAACTAGAAAATGAACAAACTTGACAACGTGAATGGTCTGTATAGAGGAAGGGGTAGGGCTTCATT
>CALKVB010000493.1 GCA_937996605.1 uncultured Oxalobacteraceae bacterium
GTCGCGCAACAATAAGACTTCGAAGTCGATGCCGACTTGACGCAAGAGCTCACGCCGACGCGGGCTCTTGGAGGCAAGATAAATTTTTTGTTGATAGCCCATGGCCAAAATCCTGATGCTGAGCTTGGCTGGGCACGTTAGTTAAACCCGATGATAAGGGTGGTTTTGCGTGATTGACCAAGCGCGATAGAGTTGTTCCGCTAATAATACACGCACCATGCCATGTGGCAAAGTTAAACTCGAAATACGGATCAAACCATCGGCTTTTGCCTTAAATTCTGCGTCTAATCCGTCAGCACCACCAATCACGAATACCACATCACGGCCATCCTGCTGCCAGTCTGTCAGTTGCTTTGCCAAGCCCACCGAGGTGAGGTCCTTACCGCGTTCATCCAAAGCAATAATTCGCGCATTCTTAGGAATCACTGCCTCTATTTTCTCTTTCTCGAGCGCCATCACGGTTTCCGCGGTCTTACTCCCCGAACGCTCAATCGGTTTGATTTCCTTCAAATGGATCCGAATTTCGGGGGGCATGCGTTTGGCATATTCTTGAAAACCAGTTTCTATCCAAGACGGCATTTTGTGGCCAACGGCGGCGATGATGAGTTGCATGATGGTGGGGTGAGGTTGCTGTGTTGGGGGAGATTATACTTTGTGGCGGTTTGGGGCTGTAGTGTTTGTTTGCTTGGCATTCTTATGGGGGCGAGGACGTAATCGAATTCTTTTTGGTGTCGATGGTGTAAAGGTGCGCTGCTTGGAGTTGGCCTAGCTGGTTGGGCGAAAGTCCAACAAAGGAGTTGCGTTTTTGAATAAGTCATTTACCCAACTTGACTCGGTGTCTATCCGCGCCTATCTAGTGAATTTCGATATCACAAATTCTGTTTCGCATTTAGCTTACCTAATAGCATTGCTAGGTATTGACTCTCTTCATCAGTCAATACAGCACCGATATGGCGCTGTAAGCAAGAACCATATACGGGCCATATCTGGCGCAGAGCTATAGTGCCTTGCTTAGTGATAAGAACATGGTTGCCGCGACCATCGCTTACGCAACTTTCGCGTCTTACGAGTTGTTCTTGCTCTAATTTATCAATCAAACGTGAGAGATTGTGTTTGCTCAGTAACACAAGTTCTCCAATCTCAAATTGGCGTAGGCCATCTTTGCCCGCCTTATGTAACTCATACAAGACGTCATACCATTCCAGTGGTGGCAAATTGGCGTCCTTGAGCGATTGACTAATTTGTTCGAGTAGATTTCGTTGCGCCCGGTTCAATTCTATCCAAGCTCGAACGGTGGTTTGGTTAGGTAGTTTTTCCATGTTCAGATTGTAGGTAATTTTGGTTGCAAATGCAACCTGTTTGAGATATGATGAATTTAGTTGCAATTGCAACTAAATGAAATTATCGACCAGACACGTTTAACTAGCGGAATAGTCACTTCTTTAAAACACTCACAATGATATGAATACGAAAGGAAACTAATATGACTAAGCTTATCTCCCGATTGGAATTGCAAAACATGATGTACGACACCAAACTAGTGCTGATTGAAGCATTACCTGAACATTACTTTCGTTCGGGCCATTTACCGAACGCGCTGCATCTGCCACATGACAAGGTTGATCAACTCGCAGCTATTTTGCTGCCAGACAGTGCAGCTCCTATCGTGGTTTATTGCGCCAATATTCATTGTCAAAACTCACATAAGGCTGCACGTCGCTTGGAACAGTTGGGATACGTGAACGTAGCGGTGTATGCCGGTGGAAAACAGGACTGGCACGAAGCTGGATTAGCTTTGCACAAACTTGAATTAGATTCCACAACTGTGTAGGAGAGGCTCATGCAAGAATTGAGAATCGATATTGCGGCATTGCTTGTTCGAGCATCGTTAGGGGGAATGTGGTTGGCGCACGCTGGTTTGAAATTGTTCATATTCAGTATTGCGGGTTTTGGCGCTTGGTTGGCGACCCAAGGAATTCCTGCTTGGTTGGCGTGGCCTGTATTTTTAGTTGAGTTTATTGGTGGCTTGTGCGTATTAGTTGGTTGGTATGGACGAGAAGTAAATATATTTTTAATTCCCATTTTGCTAGTGGCGGCGTGGACACATCTCGGAAACGGTTGGGTTCATACCAGCGCTGGTGGCGGATGGGAGTACCCAGTTTTCCTTGTAGCCGTTTCGCTAATTTATGTATTGATTGGAGATGGTCGATTCAAACTTTTTAATAGATCATGACTTAGGTCACACTGTTGTTGAGCTTGAAATTGACAAGTTTGGCTTTAACGGATGCAGTTTATCTTCTTGATTCGGGTAATCGTCAACTTTGCGCAACGAGAAGGGGAAAAAGAAAGTGTTGTGTTTGAAGTTGGGCGGAGAATTTGAGGCACGTTTCCGTCAGCAGCGACACGGTGTTTCGCTTGCGAGCGAATATTTCTATGCACAATTTCAACACTGTCACATTTCTTTTTTCTTAACGCGTGCAATGCGTTATCAGTCATTAATCTACGTTTAAGCAGTGTGGCGGAGAATGAGTACGGTTGCCTTTTTGGGATAGGGCAAAAAAGCCAAATGTCTAGGAGCCCCCCAACCTAAAAACCATCAATAGGCTAATACGTATCGAGAAGTTTTGTCGGACTGTACATTCGGTTCTCGCAATTCTTCGACGATCACAAAGAACGTCCATAAAAAAAGGAAGCCAACAGGCTTCCTTTTTCGTACATCCAAAGCTAACGAATTTATTCTGCTGTCTTACGGCGCGTAGTCGCTTTCTTCACTGCTGCTTCTTTAGCGGAAGCAGCGGCTGTCTTGGTCGCCGCAACTTTGACGCGACCACCGGAAGGGATCTTCGCTGTGGCTCCGCCTGCCTTAGCTGCTGTGGCGCGTGGCTTGCGCGCTGGTTTTTCGCCAGCCAATTCCGCCGCTACTTTGCTGACGCGTGGTTTGCGTGCAGGTTTTTTCTCGTCTTCCAAAGTCGTTTGAATCGCCATCATGTCTGGCGTCACTTCGACTGGTGCTGCTTTGGAGCGTGAGCGTTTTGGTTTTTCTGCATCCAATGGGCCTGCTGTCATTTTGGAGGTGCGTTTGGCTGCGCCCATTTTGACTTCTTTGCCGCCCCAGATTTCTTCTAAGCGGTAGTAAGCACGGATCGCTGGTTGCATGATGTGAACCACCATGTCGCCCAAGTCGACCAGTACCCATTCACCAGTCACTTCACCTTCCATACCGACGATCTCGCCGCCGTTTTCTTTGACCTTGTCGCGTACCGAAGCGGCAAGCGCTTTGGTTTGACGATTAGAGGTACCAGAGACCACGCAAACGCGGTCAAACAGGCTCGTGATTTCAGTGGTGTCGAAGACTTGAATGTCTTGACCTTTCACGTCTTCTAATGCGTCGAAGACTAAAGTTTGCAGTTTTTTGATATCCATAATGCCCTATCTATCTAAATTTTGAATTCTTGGTGCTAGCTTCATCGTGAATTTGAAGACTATCTCACGTTAATTCGTTTTTTTGTTGCTATGAGCTTGACGCTAATTGTAAATCCGCTCGCTTTGAAGGTAGTCTAACACCTTGCGTGGAATAAGCGAGGTGGTTTCCCTGGTTTGCCCTTGTTGCTGCAATTCGTCGCGAATACGTGTTGCAGAAATATCCCAAGCTAGATCAGTTTCTAGCCAGGTTTTGCCAAAAGAGCATTGCTTGAGGTCTTCAATAGTGCCATTTGCTTGCTTCCAAAGCGCGGCAAATTCGCTGGGTAATTCGTCGGGTTGCAAGCTGTAGCCTGGTCTTGCCACCACCACGATGTTTGCTAAGCTAAAAATCTGCTGCCAGTCTTTCCACGTTGCGAAATTGTGGAATTGGTCAGCACCAATGAGCAAATTGAGAGCGACCGCATTACCCAATTGAGATCGCAAATTTTTCAAAGTATCGATCGTGTAGCTAGGCACTTGTGCCGCAGCGCGTTCGATTTCTTGTTGGTCGATGCAGAAAGGCACTGTTAATGTGTCTTCAAAAGCTAACTGCAACATCCTTGTTCTTTGTTCTGCGCTGGCTTTTAAAAGCGCTTTTTGCCATGGTTGGCCCGCGGGAATTAAACGTACTTCGTCTATCTGCAAGCGTTCTACCATGTGCTGCACCATGGCAACATGGCCTTGGTGCACGGGATCAAAACTGCCGCCAAACACCAGTACCGCGTGTGGTACTTTTTGTGGCTTGGCGGTCTCTATACCCATTCCTTGTGTACTAAAAAGTCTGTCCATAAACGCGCTTCGGCGCTACCTACTTCAGGTGTCCAGTTATAGCGCCATTTGACGATAGGGGGCATCGACATCAAGATGGATTCGGTGCGGCCACCAGACTGTAAACCGAAGTGCGTGCCACGATCAAATACTAAATTAAACTCGACGTAACGACCGCGACGATAGGCTTGGAAATCACGTTCACGTTCGCCATACGCATGGTCTTTACGACGCTCTAAGATCGGGCGATATGCTTTGACGAAGGCATCGCCGACACTCTTGGTCATGGCAAAACTTTGATCAAATGTTTGCTCGTTAAAATCATCGAAGAAAATACCACCCACACCGCGCGCTTCTTTGCGATGCTTTAAATAGAAATACTCGTCACACCATTTTTTGAAACGCGGATGCAAGTCAGCACCAAAGCCTACCAACGCATCTTTGCAGGTTTGATGGAAGTGGGTGGCGTCTTCTTCGAAACCATAGTAAGGCGTTAAATCCATACCACCACCAAACCACCATACCGGTTCTTGGCCTTCTGCATACGTTGTGAAAAAACGTACGTTCATGTGTACTGTCGGTGCATACGGATTGCGTGGATGCAGCACCAAAGAAACACCCATGGCTTCCCAGCGACGGCCAGCTAATTCAGGGCGGCTCGCTGCGGCGGATGGCGGCAAATTATTGCCCATCACGTGTGAGAAATTGACACCGCCACGTTCAAAGACCTTGCCTTCTTCGATCACACGCGAAATACCACCGCCGCCTTCAGGGCGATCCCAGCTATCAGTGATAAAGCTGCAGCCGTCAACCTCTTCCATCGCCGCAACGATAGAAGCTTGTAGGCCTAGCAGATAGTCTTTTACGGATGCAGCGTCAGTCATAGGTGTGAGTGATCAAAATAAAGTGGCTTATCGAAATTCGGTCAAACTAGTGTTTTCTATTCAGTGCGCGCCAGCCGATGTCTTTACGGAATTGCGCGCCTTTGAATTGAATTTTCTCAACGACGTCGTACGCGTGTTTCTGTGCTGTTTTAACAGAATCACCCAAACCAACCACGCATAGCACACGGCCGCCAGTCACATTCAACTTGCCCCCGTTAAGCGCTGTGCCAGCATGGAAAGTAATGCAGTCGCTGCTTTCAGCAGGAATGCCTATAATTTCCGCCCCTTTTTCTGGGGAATCTGGATAACCAGCGGCTGCCATTACTACGCCCATCGCGGTACGTCTATCCCATTCGAGTTCGATGGTGTCGAGCGTGCCATTGACAGCGTGTTCCATGACAGTCACTAAATCTGTTTTCAGACGCGACATAATCGGTTGTGTTTCAGGGTCACCCATGCGGCAGTTAAATTCCAAAGTTTTTGGGTTGCCTTGGTCGTCGATCATTAAGCCTGCATACAAGAAACCAGTAAAGACGATACCGTCTTTGGCCATGCCTTGTACGGTAGGTTGAATGATTTCGCGCATCACGCGTGCATGCAATTGTGGTGTGACGATAGGCGCTGGGGAGTATGCACCCATACCGCCCGTATTCGGACCTAGATCATTGTCAAGTAAGCGTTTGTGATCTTGGCTGGTTGCCAATGGCAACACGTTTTTCCCATCGACCATGACGATGAAACTCGCTTCTTCACCCGCCAAAAATTCTTCGATGACTACACGCGCGCCAGCATCGCCGAGCTTATTGTCAGACAACATCATGTCAACGGCAGCGTGTGCTTCTTCTGCCGTCATTGCCACCACTACGCCTTTACCTGCGGCCAGACCATCGGCTTTAATCACGATAGGCGCGCCTTTTTGATTCAGGTAATCGTGTGCTGCTTTCAAGTCAGAGAAGGTTTGATATTCTGCTGTTGGAATATGATGGCGATGCATGAAAGCTTTAGCGAAATCCTTCGAGCTTTCGAGTTGCGCCGCTTCCTTCGTTGGTCCAAAAATCTTCAAACCACGATCACGGAAAATATTCACAATCCCCGCCGCCAAAGGCACTTCAGGGCCAACCACGGTAACGCCGATACTTTCTTGTGCCGCGAAATCTGCCAAAGCATGCGGATCAGTAATGTTGAGGTTCTTCAGATTCTTATCCAATTCCGTGCCGCCATTACCTGGTGCCACAAACACCATTTGCACACGTTCTGATTGCGCTAATTTCCATGCCAATGCATGTTCACGACCACCGGAGCCGACCACGAGAATTTTCATTTTTTACTCTGAATATGTGAGTTAATGTTTAAGTTTTTCTGACACAGGTGCTTTGGCTGAGCTAGAAATTCGATTGCATGGATGCAGCGCTAGGCGCCAAGCACAGCAATACGTCGGTATTGCGAGCATTGGCAACAACGCGATGCGCCGTGCCATCGAATTTATACTCAGTCCAAAATGATGGCGTTAGTGAATACCTCTTGCACATCATCCAAATTTTCTAATGCATCAATAATCTTTTGCATCTTGATCGCGTCTTCGCCAGTGAATTCAGTTTCAGTTTGTGGCTTCATAATGACTTCAGCCACTTCTGGTTTAAAGCCCGCTTTTTCTAATGCATCTTTAATCGCTGACAGATCATGCGGTGGGCACACCACTTCAATGCCGCCTTCGTCGTCGGTGATCACGTCATCTGCGCCAGCTTCCAACGCCGCTTCCATCAAAGCATCTTCATTCGTACCTGGAGCGAAGAACATTTGGCCGCAGTGCGTGAACAAAAACGCTACGGAACCTTCTGTACCCATATTGCCACCATGCTTGTTAAATGCATGGCGAACTTCGGCTACCGTGCGCACGCGATTGTCTGTCATACAGTCAACGATGATGGCGGCGCCGCCGATACCGTAACCTTCATAGCGAACTTCTTCATAGTTCGCACCTTCCAATGTGCCAGCGCCGCGTTGAATCGCGCGGGTGACATTTTCTTTTGGCATGTTAGCGTCAGCGGCTTTATCTACGGCTAAGCGCAAACGCGGGTTAGAGGCGACGTCTTCACCGCCCATGCGAGCTGCGACTGTGATCTCTTTGATCAAGCGTGTCCAGATTTTGCCGCGTTTTGCATCAGTGGCTGCTTTTTTGTGTTTGATATTGGCCCATTTACTATGTCCTGCCATGATCTTTCTCTCTCAAATAGGCACCCTTGCGGATTTTTCTGCTGCCGCCGACCACTATTTCATGTCGCGTTGGAAACTTTGCAAAGGATTGGTTTTATAATGAAGACCGCTATTCTACCATAGAGCAACAGCCCAAAACCGCATCAACTAGCCCCAGAATGGGTGCGAAAAGCGGCCAAAAGTGGACTAAAACCAGAAAATACACCGCAAAACAAGCGGAAAGCTGCGGTTTTAGGTGAATTGTCTTGTTCCTATGGCGAAGAGTTTTTGACTAAATTTCTCTCTTTTTTGGGTGCACACGATGTCTAAATCGCTATTGATTGCCAAGAGTCTTCACCAACAACAAGTGCTGGATTGGCATTTGTTGTCGGATTGGGCAAACCGTCATGGTTGCATTACCGGCGCCACTGGCACTGGCAAGTCGGTTACCTTACAAGTGTTGGCGCAATCGTTCTCTGATATCGGCGTCCCTGTGTTCATGGCAGACGTTAAAGGTGATTTGTCCGGCATGGCGAAAGCCGGACAAATGACGTCTAAGCTGCAGCAACGATGTGAGCAGCTCGGTATCGAACAAATGCAATGGCGCGCTTGCCCGGTCACTTTTTGGGATGTGTTTGGCAAACAAGGTCACCCGGTACGGGCCACGATTTCTGATTTAGGTCCGGTATTGCTCGGCCGCATGTTGAACTTGAACGAAACCCAAGAAGGCGTATTGCAATTGGCCTTTAAGATTGCCGACGACAATGGTTTGCTGCTGCTCGACATCAAAGATTTGCGTGCCATGTTGCAGCATTTGGGCGATAACGCTTCCGAGTTTCAAACCGAGTACGGCAATATTTCTGCGGCGAGTATTGGTGCGATTCAGCGTGCATTACTGGCGGTGGCGGAGCAGGGCGCCGATGAATTCTTTGGCGAACCCATGCTCAATCTTGATGACATGATGCAGACCGATACCGATGGTCGCGGTTTCATCAATATTTTAGCGGCTGACCATTTATTGCAATCACCGCGTTTGTATTCGACCTTCTTGCTGTGGATGTTGTCTGAGCTGTATGAAAATTTGCCCGAAGTCGGCGATGTTGAGCAACCGAAGATGGTGTTCTTTTTTGACGAGGCGCACTTACTGTTTGATGAAGCCCCTAAAGTGTTACTACAAAAAATCGAGCAAGTCGTGCGCTTGATTCGTTCTAAGGGTGTGGGTGTGTATTTCGTAACGCAAAATCCCTTAGATATCCCAGACACCGTTTTAGGTCAACTCGGTAATCGCGTGCAACACGCTCTGCGTGCTTATACGCCGCGCGATCAGAAAGCCGTGCAAGCAGCGGCAGAAACCTTCCGTCCCAATCCGGAACTCGATACCGCCGCCGTCATTGGTGAACTTGGTGTAGGCGAGGCTTTGATTTCTTTCCTCGACGATAAAGGTCGTCCGAACATGGTGCAGCGTGCTTTCATCGTACCGCCAAGCTCACAAATTGGCGCCATTGATGCGCAAGAACGCGCTGAGGTGATGAAGACTTCGATCGTAGCAGGCGTCTACGAAAAGGCAGTCGATCGTGAATCGGCCTATGAAAAATTGAAGGGGCGTGTTGCACCATCAGCGACCTCAAATCCTGCGCCAACTGACGATGGCCAAGCATGGGGCAATAGTGCGCATCCGAATGCAAACCCGCGCCAATCTCCTTCACAACACCAACAGCAGAGCCAGCCTCAGACTCAACAGCAGGCGCCAGCGCAATCCGGTGGCGGTATCGGTGATGCAATCGGCGGTATGTTCGGTAATTTGTTTGGTGGCTCAGGCATACGTCGGCGAGATAATGTCGCTGAGACGTTTGTTAAATCGGCTGTTCGTACTATTGGTTCACAGGTTGGTCGCGAAATTATTCGTGGCGTGTTGGGTTCCATTATGAAAAAACGCTAATACGTTTGCGAATTCAAACTAACAGAGAAAATAATAGATCACTGTGATGAACTTGGATGCGCCGCAATACGCCTGCGGCCATCGTCTCCCTACGATAAATCCCTTTACTGCTTTAGCGCGAAGAAGTGAAATACGCGTGCCGTAAGTGGATGCTAATAGCTAAAGGTGTACAACCGCGTCCAAGCGGAATTCTAGAGTCAGCAATACAATTTATTTGAACGCATATAGAACGAAATTAGGATGGAATTGAAATGTCTATAATCCGCTTTTTTCTGCGACTCACTTTTGCACTGTGTGTCGCGGTGCAGGTCCAAGCTCAAGCTCAGGCCCAAGCACTAGCACAAACACCGGTGTTGGTGAAACCATTGCTGATAGGAGAGAGTTTAGAGCTTTCATCAAAAAACCTAAGGGAGACACGACGAATCAATATTTATCTTCCTGATGCCTATGGCAGCGATAAAAAAGCCTCTTTTCCAGTGATGGTGATGTTGGACGGCGGTATCGCGGAAGACTTTTTGCACATTGCGGGCTTGATGCAAGTGTCGATTGCTAATGGCACCATGCGTCCCTTCATCTTGGTTGGAGTAGAAAATACCGTGCGTCGTCGTGATTTGACGAGTCCGAGCGACAACGCTCTCGACAAGCGCGATATTCCGAACGCTGGTGGTTCATCTCAATTTCGCCGCTTTTTAGTGCAGGAATTGTTGCCTGAGATTGATCAACGTTATCGTACTACACAAGAGCGTGTGTTGATTGGTGAGTCGCTCGCGGGATTGTTCGTAATAGATACTCTGTTCCACTCGCCAGACGTGTTTCAAACCTATATCGCGCTTGACCCCAGCCTGTGGTGGAATGATCAAAAATTGACAGCCGATTTCGCCGATAAATTAAGAGCAAACCCTAAACTCAGTAAGAATTTGTATTTTGCTAGTAGTGGTCAAAAAGGTATGGAGACGGTCATTCAACATTTCGCCGAGATGCTTGAGCGAGCGAATCCTGAAGGATTGAAGTGGACCTACGAAAAATATCCAAGTGAAACCCATGCCACCATTTTTCACCCTGCGGCCTTAAAGGCGTTTCGTACTTTGTTGGCACCCCCACCAACTCCACAAAAGTGAATTAAGTTTATTGGTCTTGCCGTTCGATTATGCGTTTGAATTGCAATTTCGCTCCAAGGTTTTTTTAGATTATGTACTTGGCGTTAGGTCCTCAGCCACGCCATCGGAATATCCGCTTCAAAGTCACCATCGGGGCGCTTGATTCTCGCGCTCATCTTACCTTCAATTTCAAACCCTAAGCTCTGATAAAAGCGAATTGCTTTTTGGTTTGATTCTCGTGCGATTAGTTCAACGCGTAAGATCTGTGGCTTTTGTTCGCGCACGATTTTTAATAATTCTGTGAAAATGGCGCGCCCAACACCTATGCCTTGGAATTCGGGGTGTACTGCGATCGTTAGGTCGGACAAAATATGCGCAAATACCTGTGGAAATGGAGGATAAGCATGAACTTCGGCGATGATTCTTTCATCTTGTACTGCCACTAAGCAGATGCCTTTATGTATACCCGAACTGAGATTGTGCTGAATGTAGTCTTCGGAGATTTCGTTTTCCACACGTGCAATGCCACCTTGTGTACGGGCTACGCTTTGATAAAGTTGGCGGATGCTCAGTGCATCTTCAAACTGAGCACGACGAATCTTGAATGGAGTTACGGGAGTCATAGGAGGCGAAGTTCAAATTATAAGGAAAACTTAAGCATAGATTTTTTCGGTGACATTCACAAGTAAAGTAGTAAATCAGTGAGCTGCCAGCAGGGCTAGTTAAAAAATGCGATAAACTAGTGCTGATTCGTTCTTCTCCTCGCAACAAGGCGTTTTATCTGCGCCATTCCACCACTCTGTATCGGAAGTATTTGTGGACACCACCATTACCGCACAAACGCAGCATCGTCATCATTGGATTGGACTCGGCCTAGCAATCGCCGGCGCGATCTTATTTTCAACTAAGGCGATTGTTGCTAAGCTGATCTACCGCTACCCAGTTGATGCGGTGACGCTGATCGCGTTTCGAATGCTATTTTCTTTGCCTATCTTTGCGGTAATTGCGTGGTGGCAGTCGCGCGAGAATGCTCCTCTCTCAGGCAGCGACCGTTGGCGGATATTGTTGTTGGGTTTGGTCGGCTATTACTTATCGAGCTTTCTTGATTTTCTTGGACTGCAATTTATTTCTGCTGGTCTAGAGCGCTTGATTCTTTTTTTGACACCGTCGTTCGTGTTGTTTATCGATGCTGTGTGGTTCAAGCGTCCAATACGCAAAGCGCAATGGATTTCTCTTGTGGTCGCTTATCTTGGTATCCTGCTGGTGTTTATCCATGATCTGAGTTTCAACGGCAAACAGGTTGTTCTTGGCGCTGGACTGGTGTTGGGCTCGGCGCTTGCTTACGCCACCTACCTGATACAGTCTGGTGAAATGGTGGCACGTTTGGGCTCGTTGCGTTTGGTGTCTTACGCCATGTGTATTTCTAGTATCGCTTGTATAGGGCAATTTCTTATTCTTCGTCCCATCGAAACTTTCCAACAACCCTTGCCGGTACTGGGTTTGTCTGTATTTAACGCGATATTTTGTACCGTATTTCCGGTATTTTTGACGATGTTTGCGGTAAAACGTGTGGGAGCTGCGGTCGCTTCACAAGCAGGTATGATCGGACCTGTATCGACTTTGGCGCTGGGTACTATCTTCTTGCAGGAGCAGGTGAGTAGCTGGCAAATGATGGGAGCGGCCTTGGTTATCGCTGGAATGTACTTGTTGGGGCGTCGAGTCTAGTATCTGATTCTCGTTTTTGTTGAATCACTTGTTCTAAGTGGTATGACTGTTTGAGCGGCGTACTGAGATTGATTGTGCACGCAGTGGTATGAATTGATGTAAATAATTTTTTTTATGGCAATTTTTTTACTGAAGTTGCCTAGTTTGTTGCTCCGAGCCTGCTAGAACTCTGCCCATCAGGTCTAAAAGCACTTATACTCGAAGCTTCAATTAGTCGCTTGCAAAGAAGCAAGATATTCTTGTGGTGCAAGTGTGGCGCGTGTATTTGTTTAGTCACTTTGGCCTCTAACGCGTCAGTATTACGTGAATTTTCGGTGAGTGTTGGGTGACAGTTGCGCACGTGAAGTGTAGTAGTTTGCCTACTGCATATGAAGAGAATAAAAAGAGAGAACAAAGTAATGTCGGATATGCAAAAAGTTAAAGGTGCTGATGGAGATACGCACCAAACCAAGGTAAAAACGAGTAAAGATAGCCCGCAGTTTGGCCGCTTGTTATTGGTTCTTATTACGGCAGTTGCGCTGATTGTTGTGATTACTTTTGCGACAGAAGCTTACTACACTCCATAAGCGAAAAATATCCATGGACACCATTCCACTCCAACCGTTTGAAGCGAACACGCGCAAGAAAAATAATGCGAGCGCGGAAGCTGCAGGCAAGAAAGCAGCTTCATCGAATGCTGCGCGTTTGTTGCTATTGCAATCTATGGTTCCGGTTGCCACTAATCGCGCATCGTCACAATTAGAGGCATTTGCGAATCGATTGGCGGATGAACTTTTTCGTCTTTCCGACCAAGCCGTGCGCCCTGAAGATGCCAAGATTAGCCTCGATGCACATCTCCTTCTTAAGCGAAATAGTACCTCGTTCTATCGTTTGGTGGCAGGCCAAATTAATGCTGCACTGAGTAAAGAAGTCAGTATTTTTAATACTAAGAAGCGCGCCAAGAAAGAAGACTTATATCTCGACAATACCGCGCAAACTTACGAGCAGATGGAAGAGAAGATACTCTTACGTCACGCGAGTCAGTCGTTAGAGGTGATTAGCGCCGAAGCTTTGGTGATGTTAAATACGCTGATCGGCAGAATTTTAAATCGTATGCCGATTGACGTTTCTCAGAACCCATTTCGCCCTGAATTATTTGTGCAATCTGTGTATCAAGCTTGGAAAGAGCTTGATCCGCAAACTGACTCGCATCTGGTTGTGTTACGTCTATTGCAGCCACATATTTTCTTCCAATTGACACCTATCTTGGAAGAGGTGAATCAAGAATTGATGGCCAAAGGCATACGTCCTGATGGTGACGATGCGATGAGTGGAACCCACGGCTTGCAATCTTATTTGCCAGCGACCTCAATTTCTCAGAATCCTTTAATCCAAGAAAAATTGAAAAAGGTTTTTTCGGGTGAAATTGAATTAGTGCCGATTTCTCTGGAAGATGCACCTGCTTCGTTTTTAGATATTAACGATGAACGTGCAGTCTTGGACGAGGCGATAGAAGCACAGAATGCTCAAGAAGAGTATGACAAGGAGACGATAGATCGCCAATTTTTTGACGACCTGGTCGAAATGCAAAGGATAATTGCGCAACCAGAACTTGATCAAGTACCTTTTGAGACAAACTTACGTAAGTTGTTAAAGACTCGATCTGCGGCAAGGTTGGGAGTCGTGGAGCGAAATTCGATTGAATTATTGGCTCGGATATTTGACTTTATATTTGCCGATCAAACTTTACGTGATGACATTAAGCGCCTGATCGCGCAACTACAAATTCCAATTTTGCGGGTTGCGCTGACTGATATCGATTTTTTCTTACGGGAGTCGCATCCCGCTCGAACGTTGATGGACATTTTAGGAAGTTCGGGTTTGGTTTTGGATGCCGATCAAGATCCACTGTTGGAAAAAATTGGCGATGTTATCGAAAGAGTACAGTCGGAATTTGATCAACAGATCGATCTATTTTCAGATGTGGTTACTGATCTTGAAAACTTCTTGAAGGACGAAGAACAGCGCGCTCAAGAAGCCATCAGCCAGCCAGTGCAAACTGCATTGAGCGAAGAAAAAATGCGGGTCGCACGTGAATTTGCAGAGCATGATGTCGCGATTCGCGTCGAGACGGGCGAAGTTGCAGGGTTTCTTGAAAATTTTCTACAGGAGCAATGGATACGCATCTTAACTATTGCCCACAGTGTAAAAGACGAGAAGCCACATGCCTTGGAAAATGCGCTGAAAACCATGGACGATTTGATTTGGAGTTTGAAGCCAAAAAATAGCGCCGAAGAACGCAAAGAGTTGATCGCCAAATTGCCAGCGATGTTGACCTTGTTGAATGCGTGGTTGAACGCGATTCGTTGGGACGAACCGGAGCGTGTTTTATTTTTCTCCAAGCTGGCAGAGCGCCACGCAGCGATGGCAAGGGCACCGCTAGAATTATCGCCAAGACGGCAATTGGAAATTGCAGTCAACATTGCGCAACGTGCTAGCAATCGTCGCTTAGATCGCTTCGTCCACGATAAACAGTCGCGTTTAGACGATGAAGCGACTAAGCAAGTTGAAGAGCTGGATATTGGTATGTGGCTCGATTTTACTGACGAGCTTGAACAAGTGTCGCGATATAAGCTCGCGTGGATTAGCCCAAAACGTACTAGTTTTATCTTTACCAATCGTCAGGGCGCAGGTGCATTTTCTATTTCAGCTGAAGAATTAACGCGACGTTGTCGTGAAGGCGATGTGACGACGATACTTGCGAATTCTTTGATTGATAGAGCGATGACATTTGCGCTAAGAGAACTGCCAAATTGAGTTAGCAATTAAGTTGGTACTTAAGTTGGTAATTGAGTGACGTTATCCTTACCGAAGTAAAAAAGGCTCCGTTTTCAAACAGGAGCCTTTTTTTATGCTTCGCTACAAAAAATCGAGTGAGTTTATTTTTCTAGTTTTAAGACTACCCATTCTTTTCCTGTTTTAGACGGAAATCCACGTAAAGCACTCTCAACTAAGAAAGGGATTTGCTGTTCAATTTCAGGATCTGTTTTCTCAGCTCTAGCCGTAACTTGATAAATTACTTGATTGCTCGCAGACTCGACGATAGCGAGGTTTAGCTCATGGGCGTAGTACTGACGCACTGCGTAGGGTGAATAGAAAGGATCATAGTTTCGGCCAAAATAGAATGGAGAGTAAAACGGGTCATACCAACGTGAATAGAAGCGGCGGTAAGGCATACGCAAATAAGGTGAATACAAGCGGGGCGTCATAAAACCACTAACTGGAATCAGGGTTCCATAGGGTGTCATGACAAAACGCATACTGCCATAAGGTGCGATTAACTCGGTGTCAGTTGGCCGCGTACTTAGCCCCAATGCGACTTTGAGCGCGGGCGCCGCGTCTTGTTTGACCTCACTAAAACCTAGTTCACCGAGGCGAGCGCGAACGTCATCTGCTGCCATATTTAACTCGGGACTCTCTAGCTGCTCTTTGCTGAGGTCAAATTGATAGGTCTTCGCTACAAAATTAGCAGGTAGTTGATTGACCGTAGTCACATGGCTGGAATAGGTACTGGCGCAGCCAGTTAATAGACTCATTGCCAGAACAAGGCTAGACATCAGGCTTGTTTTGATCAGGGATTTCATGGTGTTTCTCCGGTGTTGCGGTTAAACGTGGTCAAGTTGCAATGTGGTGCGACTGTATCATGTCATGAAGTTCACGAAAAGTCTGTGAAAGTTTGTAACTGATCTGAAGTGAGATACCACTTTGCAATGTGGATACTTGTAGCCCTTATTCACATGTTAAAATGGTAAGAATACTTCGATGCTAGCGGTGCCGCGTGGAATTCAGGCAAATCCTGCGCCGCCCTTGGTAAAATAGCGTTTTATTGTCCGCCTCAGTTTGAGAGCTTGAGCAGCGTGGGTTAGCATTGAATAATGCTTTATGCGCTGCAAGAACAAGATCTCTTTTTCAAAGTGAACCGCATGCAAAATACCAATCAAGATGTGAGTACAACCATTTATCGTAAAGATTACGTCGCCCCGGGATTTTGGGTCGACACCGTTGAGATGGGTTTTGACCTCGACCCTAAGCGTACGCATGTCGCAACGCGAATTAAGATGCGCCGCAATCACGATAGTAGTGAAAAGGATCTTGTATTATTTGGCGAAGACTTAAAACTGCATCAATTGCGCCTTAATGGCATCAATCTAAAAAAGAGTGCCTACACATTAAGCAAAGAACGTTTGGTGATCAGTAATGTGCCAGATGACATCACGCTTGAAATTGAAACCAGTATCGCCGCGGATAAGAACACGACGATGTCGGGCCTGTATGTTTCCAATGGCAATTTTTTCACCCAATGCGAGGCAGAGGGTTTCCGCAAAATCACTTATTTCCCCGATCGCCCTGATGTGATGGCGACCTATACCGTGATGCTTCGCGGTGATAAGAAGCAGTATCCGGTTTTGCTGTCGAACGGTAATTTGATTGAACAAGGTGATCTCGGCGATGGTCGGCATTATGCCAAGTGGGAAGATCCGTTTAAGAAACCGTCTTATCTGTTTGCTTTAGTTGCTGGTAAATTGGTCTGTCAAGAAGAAAAATACAAACTGAAATCAGGCCGTAAAGTTTTGCTGCAAGTGTGGGTGGAAGAGGGTAATCTCGATAAAACTCAGCACGCGATGGATTCGCTTAAGAACAGTATACGTTGGGATGAAGAACGTTTTGGCCTAGAACTTGATCTCGATCGCTTTATGATCGTCGCCACCAGTGACTTCAACATGGGCGCGATGGAGAATAAGGGCCTCAATATCTTCAATACCAAGTATGTTTTGGCTAATTCCCGTACGGCGACCGACACCGATTATGCAGGTATTGAATCTGTCGTAGGACACGAGTATTTTCATAATTGGACGGGCAATCGCGTCACTTGTCGTGACTGGTTTCAATTGTCTTTGAAAGAAGGTTTGACGGTCTTCCGTGACCAAGAATTTTCCGGCGATTTGGTGGGCAACGAAACAGGGCGAGCCGTCAAGCGCATCGAAGACGTTCGCGTCTTACGTCAG
>CALKVB010000494.1 GCA_937996605.1 uncultured Oxalobacteraceae bacterium
CCGTTAAGAGTTTTCGTGTTTGCGGTGGCAGTTCATCTAAGGTACGTCCCAAGACTTCATGCGCTAGGCTGTTAGCGGTCGCAATATCAAATGGCGTAACCTCGATGTAATGCACCGCTTTACCGCGATGCTGAACGGTTTTAATTTCACGCTGGTACTGGTGCAAATAGGTGATAGCGCGAATCAAACTCAGATACTTCATGTGATCGCGCCGTGTGCGCGTTTTATCATCTAAGAAGGTCAATTGATCGGCATAGGGATTGACCACTTTTAAAGGTTGCAGCAGCCTTTGTGCGTTACGATGCAGCGCAAGTATGGCATCACGCGATTCGTCTTGTAATAAGCCTGCTAGTGTTTGGCGTTGACGCTGCAAGACGTGAATGGCCTTAGTTTGCTCGCGGCTTTCATTGACGGTTAAGACCACACAACGATTCAATAATTCTTCATCGATATCAATCGCCGTAGTCGTCAGAAACAACATCACCGGCCCTTCAACTTTGTATTCATGGGTTGTGAGTAATCCTGTCGTGGCATCCTTGCCCGTGCTGGCCATACTGACTTGGCCATCACTTTGCAATAGCTTCAAAGCATAAGACGCTTGCGCCGCGCCTTCCTCTTCCGCGATCGCAAGGATCTTGTGTTTTAAATTAGTTTCGCCCATGTAAAACAAAGACTGTCCTGTCATGGCCGAGTAGCGCACCTGCGCTTCTTCGGGCATCAAGGCCAACACCGCATCCATCAAACTAGATTTACCCGCTGCGCTCGATGATTGAATGAGTACCGCTAAAGGCTTATCCAATTGGCGCGACACCGCCGCCAAATACGCCACCAGTTTATTCGTCTCTTCACCGACTACACCACAAGCATCGAAATCGACCAAGATACGTTGTAATAAATCCGGTGATGTGAGCAGCTCTAAAGCTTCTTTTTGTTCTGCATCGGTGAGCGTGGGTGTGTCGTCTTTCTTGGTTAAAGCAGCATTTAAATGCTCGGTCTGCAGCTCTTCGAGTTTGAGTAATACCCGACCTAAATCATGCTTGAGTACATCTTCTGCTTCGCCTAGTTCTATGCCTGCCGATTTGATAAACGCCGCTCTCGCTTTGGCTTGATATAAGTCGAAACTATCGACATGGAAACGCTCATCTTTGGAGACTAACAAGTTAACTTTTAAACTCTCAGGATTGAGCGGTTTTTTCCAACCACGGATGCGATAGCGACGAGTGCCGAAGCTCATCACTAATTCGCTTTCGCTTTGCTCGATCGGCACATCCACCGTCGGTGCTGGTGGCACTGGACTGGCGATTGTTGGCGTGGGAATGGCGTCTTCTTGCACCATCAGCAGCGCAGGCGGCTCAACCTCTGCCATAGCAGCTAAAGAAGAATGAACAGGCTCGGATTCTGTCGCATCGAACGCCATACTACTTTTAATTACTGGCTCTTGTGCGCCTGCCATCCATTGTGCTTTTCTAACTAAGAGTGCCAAGGCTTTATCCGGTGGACTCATTTTCTGTGCGTACTCGTTGGCATCCATTCCTTTAGGGAATTCAATTCGGTAACAAGGAATATCTTCACTCGCTAACATCGTCGCTAATTTGTCCGCCGCCGTATTGCCTGCTTCGTCTCGATCATACGCAATTAAGACACGCTCAACACCGTACTGCTTAAACGCTTGCAAATGATCTGGCGTAAAACCATTAACGCCATAGCTAGCCGTCACATGCCTAAAACCATGCACCCAGAACGTCATCGCATCAATGAGCGATTCACATAAAATGATTTCACCATCGGCCGCACCTTGTAATCCTTCCGTATTCCACACACCGGCATGCTCACCTGGCAAATATAAGTGATACGCTGTACCTGTGCGTAAGTTGTCACGGATCTTGCGGCCATAGATCTCATGGATCACGCCGTTTTGATCAATGATCGGTATCACTAGCGAACCATTGAAATGTTCATGACCTGATTCACGCAATAAACCAATGTCTTGCAAACGACCACGTAGCTCTTGCCCTTCTTTCCACGCCTTATTCGGTAAGCGATAGCCCAAGGTGCGGTTAGCAAATCCTAATTTAAAACGGCTGATCAATTCAGGATGCGCAAGGCCTCGTGACTGCAAATAGGCCAAGGCTTCAGGGCTTTGTTTTAAGGTCTCGTGGTAGTAGTCCAGCACCTGCCGCATATCAGCTTGCGCATCGGCATCTTTGGATAACGGTAATGCCGCCGCTTTGAGCTTTTGTGTCGTCAGTGGTGCGCTAGGTGGTGGGGTGTCGCTGATCCCCAGCTCACTACGCAAGCGCTCGACCGCCGCACGAAACGAGAGCTTGTAAAACTGCATCAGCCAGTCAATTGGACTGCCTGCCGCATCACAGCCAAAGCAGTGATACAGATTTTTAGCAGGCGTGATGATCAAGCTCGGTGTGTTGTCGGCGTGAAATGGGCAAGCGCCTGCATAGTCCTTGCCTTGTTTCTTTAATGCGATCCCCGACGCTTCGACTAGGCGCACCAAGGACACATCATTTTTGAGCCGCTCTAGTTCTGTTTCGGGGACGCGTGCCATAAATACCTTTTTTCGTGTTTTTGCTAAAAACCTGTCAAGATTTAAATTGACTCTTATTAGGATTCATTGTTACACTTAATAAGATCACTCGTCAATACCTTTTAGGATTCACCCCTTACACTTTATGGAGTTCAATATGGAATCGAGGTTTCTTGTCATGCACGATGCCACTCTGCGTAAAGAGTTTGGGGCGCGATTGAAGACACTGCGTAAGCAGAAGAATTGGTCGCAAAAGGAGTTAGCCGCCAGAGTCAATATCCGCTTTCAACAACTCAACAAGTACGAAAGCGGTCTCAACATCCCGCCTGCCGATATGTTGATCAGCTTGGCGCATACCTTAGATGTGTCCGTCGATTTTCTGTTGACGGGCAATCCTATGGAAGATTCGCCACTTGCCAGTTCTCGCTTGTTTAAACGTTTTCAGGTACTGGAACACTTAAACCAAGACGATCAGGATACGGTGATCAAGATCATTGATGCGATGATTGCTAAAGGGCGTGTCGAAGCCGCCCTCACACCGGTTTCTTAAGGACTGCAATCATGGCTGAGATCGCTTATGATTTTGAATGGGATAGTAACAAAGCAGATTCCAACGTGAAGAAACATCAGGTGTCGTTTGAGCAGGCGGCGACGGTGTTTCTCGATGCCTTGGCATTAACCGTATTTGATGAGGCACATAGCCAGTATGAAGAACGCTGGTTCACATTGGGTCATACGGACAATGCGGTATTATTGGCCGTCGCGCATACGTATCAGGCCACCAGTGCCAACCGTATTCGCATACGCATTATTTCTGCTCGACCAGCGACTAAACAAGAACGACGTTTTTATGCGGACAATCCGCGCTAAGGTGACATCATGAATGCAGCTACAACCCAAGCACTTGACGATGACGATATGCCCGCAGACATCGATTTTACCCATGCTGTGCGCGGCAAATTCTATTCTGCCGATGCCGTCTTACATTTACCTGTGTATCTCGATGCCGATGTGCAGTCTTACTTAAGCGCTATCGCCAGTAAAAAAGGCGTCGCCTTATCCGCCTTGGCGAATGATCTTTTAAAACGGGAAATCGATATTATCGAAGCAGTGAAATAAACTGCGCAGCCAATCTGGCTTTTCTTCTTAGCCGCTAAAGAGAAAGTCATCACAATTTAAAACTTCACATCAAGCCCTCGCCGCTAGAGGGTTTGGGTGAGGTTTTTTTATTTCTTAAAGAAGATAAGAACACGACACACACAGAAACCTTGGTAATACCAAGAATATTCCCGTGTTTTTGTCTAAGGCAGGATATGCAATACTCGATATTTGTAATACACCGTTAAATTGATTCAGCGATCGCTAGCGTGATGAAGAACTCTCATACTGATCTACCAAGCTTTATTTTTCACCGTCTTTTGACAGATACTTTTCTACCGCTTCCGCTGGAATATAACGGTCGGCCAGTTTTCTTACCGCTGGTTCTACGGAAGCATGCACCATCGTGTATAGCCCTGAAAGTAGCATCAGCTCGGTGTTATCGACCTTCATTTGCATTAGGTGCCGCAAGGTCTTTGCCATCTGTTCGTTCGACTCGGTGAGTAAGTCCAGTTGTCTTTGCATCCGGCCTAGCTGCGCATTGTCTTGCTTACCGCCTTCGAAATACACGCGCTTAATATGCGTGCTCTTGGCCGTTTCGCCACAGGTTTTCATGCGAAATTCGAGCGCTTCGAGTTCTTGTTCGTTAAAGAATATATTGATATTGGGCATGCTATAGATTTCCTTTCATTTCCAATTAAAAATCAACTACTTACAACCATCATGTTTTATAGATTTTTATTTTATGCGGAAATGTTTTATAGGCATACCCTTATTTCATGCGGGTCTTGGACACATTTCTAATGTGCGTATGGTGTATAACAAATTCGGACGATCACATCAGCTAAAATCAAGTGTATTTTGTTGCACATCAGATCACGAATGCACTACCCAAAAGCGTATCCCATTCCAGCTTTTACCCAGCAAAATGCAATACTGTGCAATGTTGTGCAATACCTTGCAATATTGTGCAAAACAGTGAAAAACTCTGCAATTGTCTGCAATGAATTTTGAAAAAAGATGCAAAACGCTGCAAAAGTTTGAAAAACAGTGAAAAAGGATGAAAAACAATGAAATTGCCTACACTGCCAACATCACAACACTCAAGACCTTGCGCGAGCGGCGTTTTTACGTGGCGCTGGCGCAAGCGGATGAACACTGGCAGCAGACCACGGCTAGTTTTAACTTGGAAGACCTCCACGCGACCGAGAACGACGCCGAACGGGCTGGTCGTGTAATCGCTGGGGTGTGGACTTTGGAACAGGCGATTGAGGATGTGCGACGCGCTTATTTGGCGTCACACTGAATTGCTCGTGCTTGATTAGATTTGCTGTGTTTCTCTTTGGCTTGAATGGTGCAATAGATGAAGCCCATTGCACCTTACGGGTTGCACTCTATCAATTCCTTACGCCTTACGGCCTTAGTTAAAAAGCTTATAGAATTCTTTGTTTTCCCACGAATTAGCATACGCAGAAATTATTTTTTGAAAGGGGCGTCCATTCGCGACTGGAAGCGGAATAGTGTTCAACTTACTTTCAGCCCAATCAAAAATCTCTTTCCAACGAAGTACGTGCATTAAAAAAGCTATTGGCTCATCACTTATCTTGTTGGATTCAAACAAAGAAATCAATATTTCAATAAACCTGTTTTTCTGATCAGGAAACGATTCGATTAGTTTTAAACAACGAATATAGTTTGGCTCCGCTAAATCGAAAGAATACTGTGTGCTTAAAACATATTCAGCACACAGTATCTCCTGAGTGAAATGATCTAAAACATTGTCATTTGTATGTAATTCACTCATTGGAACGTCCTGTAAATAAACTTACCTGAAGCATCAATTCCGATGGAATTGAAAGCACTTTCCGCAATTTTAGAGAGTCCCGCTCCAGATGGTTGGTAGTGTCCAGAAAAATTATCGAGCCATTTAATTTTCCCATTGTAGAGTTGAACCTCACCAGCAGCCATTACATCTAATCCTTTTGATAGACTGGTATGACCACTTCGTCCTACTATCAATTTTCCATCTGCATTAACAATATAATTAAAATTGCCGCTTATACCTGACAGTCTCTCATTCGGAACAATTTTTTGTACGTCTATAATATCTTTAGGGAATTTATTCTTAAAGAGTTTCGTGCCACCACCAAATTTTCCAATAACACCACCTACAGCAGCACCAAATACTTTGGGCCCTTCTACATTCCCCTGAATATAACCAGATTCTTTGGAGCGACCTTCCCTAAAAGCAGTAATATGCCTTCTAGCCATATCCTGCATCGCAGGACCGAATGTATAGTATGCGGAGCTAAGCGTATCCATTCGTTGAGCCATCGCAATTTGACTCATCGGATCTGACTGCCACGTAAACGTATCACCAAGAAGACTACCTATTCCAGTAAGAGTATCAACAGCTCCATCAACAATCCCTTCTAAACGCCCTTTTCCAAAGTCAAATACATTACCAAACGTCAGTGTCGGAGCAACTTTAATATTTTTAGTTGATATATTTTTAGTATCGCTAGAATTACTATCCCCTCCCTCATTTGAGCTTCCAGTCTGCACCCAATTATCATCATCGTCATAACCAAAATAGTTCAAGCTGCCATCTTGGGCGACCTGACAACCGACTTGCTGTGAACACTGCATTTGTTGTGAACTAGTAGCTTTTCCAGCCGCCACAAACCCTGTAGGATCAGTGAGGTTAGTCGGATTGTTCCATACAGTGCTCCCACTGCGTCCAACTCAGCACAAACAGCCAATCCCTAGCCTCCATGCGGCTTAGCGCGTGGTGCGTGGAGTGCAATATCAGTTTAAAAGAGCGAGACCCCCTAATGCGGGTTTTAGGCTGCATTCTAGCAGCCTTGATGTGCTTTTTATATTTTATGTTTGCCCGTCTATGAGGTATAGACGGGCTGAGGCGCACCTATGTAATATGGTTGTTGAATGTCGATTCGGGTGAAATGGGCTGCAGAACAGCAGCTAAAGAATAAGGGGGATTCCGCACTCAGCGAGCGCAGCAGGTCAATCGTCGTCTTCCTCGGCTTCGTCTGCTAACAAGGCCAATAGCGCCGCGCTGGCGCTTTCTTGATCGTCTTCTATACCCTGTGCATGCTGCCCCGCCACGATCACGCGCCCAGGATGGGTGGCACTGTGAATGTCTTTGAGCTTGCGGATGCTGACATGGGTATAGAGCTGGGTGGTGGTGAGACTGACGTGGCCTAGCATGGCTTGGATGAAACGGATGTCGGCACCGTTCTCTAACATGAGCGTAGCCATGCTGTGTCGGAACAGATGACACGATCCTGTCTTGTTGATCTTGGCTTTGTCGATGTAATCACGCACCAAGCCACTGATGCGTCCCGTGGTCAGCGTTTCACCACTTTGGGTCAGAAATAGCGTCTCGTCGCTTAAGGGACTAACCAAGCTAGGCCGCACATCATCGCGGTATTTGGCCACCCATTGCACGGCACGTTCACCAATCGGAATGAGTCGATCTTTGCCACCCTTACCTTGCCGTATCATTACGGCACCACGTTCGAAGTCAATATTAAAGACACTTAAATGGATCAACTCAGAACGGCGCATGCCGGTGCTGTATAAGACCTCCAGCATCGCTCTGTCTCGTATGCCCAAGCCCGTATTGATGTCGGGCAAAGCAAGGATAGTTTCCACTTCCTTCACCGTCAGAATGTGCTTAGGCAAGCGTTGATCTAACCTAGGCATATCTAAGTCACTGGCAGGGTTATAGAGGATGTGGTTTTGTTTTGCTAACCACGTGAAGTAATTACGCAGTGGCACAATGCGGCAGCGCTGGGTACTGGCACTCAGTGGATTGCCATCGCTTTTACGATAGAGGAATAAGTAACGTTGGTAGCGCTCTAGTATCGGTCGGGTAATGTCGTGTGGTCGTGCCAAGCCACGCTCATCACACCAAGTAATAAAGTAACGTAAGCAGTCTTCATCCCGCGCAATCGTCTGTGGTCGAAACTGTTTTTCTTGTCGCCATGCGAGGAAGGCGCGCATGTGATTGTAGAGGCTATTGGTATCGCGGATATCGCCAATGACCGGTCTGACTGCGGGTGGCCTTTTCTTCGACATGATGCCAACGCTTACGCTTCGTTGTGCAACACAGCCACATCGTGCTGATGCAGGCTTGGTGTACGGTACGACGCACTGTTTTTGAGACCCTCCTGATGTGCGTTTTGCTCATTGTCAGCATCAAGATCGTGCAAAGCCGCGCCAGTGCTGATTGAAACGCCGATTTCACACCCCCGATTACCCCCCGTTTTACCCCCGCTTTGGGGCCGCGTTGACCCCGCGAACTGGGGTACTTGCCCCCGCGAACTTGTCGTCGTACCGGTAGATTTGAGCGTTTGCGCATCCAATAACCCCATCACGAACGACACATTGTCACCATCACGACCTTCTCCACGATAGGCCAGTTCGTAACTGTAGCCTTGGCCACGCCGCCCACCGTGTTCTAGTAGGTATTCCATTTCCGCCAACCGTCCCAGATGAACACGCAATTGCGTATCGCCCCAGCCCGTTAAATCACGCACTTGCCGACGCGTAAAATGGAAATCAGCTTGCTGTATTCCTTGCTGCGTACTTTCACTTTTCACCCAAGCGTGTAAGGCCGTTAAGAGTTTTCGTGTTTGCGGTGGCAGTTCATCTAAGGTACGTCCCAGCACCTCATGCGCCAAACCGTTGGCCGTGGCAATATCTTCGGGCGTCACTTCGATATAGCGCACCGCTTTGCCACGATGCTGCACAGTTTTGATATCGCGCTGATATTGGTGCAAATAGGTGATGGCACGAATCAAACTCAAGTACTTCATGTGATCGCGCCGTGTGCGGGTTTTGTCATTCAAGAAGGTCAATTGATCCGCATACGGATTCACCACTTTTAAGGGCTGCAGCAACCTTTGGGCGTTGCGATGTAAGGTCAGAACCGCATCGCGTTCTTCATCTTGCAATAAACCTTCTAAGGTTTGACGACGCCGTTGCAAGGCGTGAATAGCCTTGGTTTGTTCACGACTTTCATTGACCGTAAGGACCACGCAGCGATTCAATAATTCTTCATCGATGTCGATGGCGGTGGTGGTCAGAAACAGCATCACCGGCCCCTCGACTTTGTATTCATGGGTTGTGAGTAATCCTGTCGTGGCATCCTTGCCGGTGCTGGCCATACTCACTTGCCCATCACTTTGTAACAGTTTTAATGCATAGCTCGCTTGTGTTGCGCCTTCTTCCTCGGCAATGGCAAGAATTTTGTGTTTAAGACTGGTTTCTCCCATGTAAAACAAACTCTGTCCCGTCATCGCCGAGTAACGCACTTGCGCTTCCTCTGGCATCAAGGCCAACACCGCATCCATCAAACTCGATTTACCTGCTGCGCTCGATGATTGGATCAGCACGGCCAGCGGTTTATCTAATTGACGCGACACCGCGGCCAGATACGCCACCAGCTTATTAGTTTCTTCACCGACCACACCACAGGCATCGAAATCGACCAAGATACGTTGTAATAAATTCGGTGATGTGAGCAACTCCAAGGCTTCTTTTTGCTCGGCGTCGGTGAGCGTGGGTGTGTCGTCTTTTTTAGTTAAGGCCGCGTTCAAATGGTCAATTTGTAGCTCTTCTAATTTGAGCAGCACCCGCCCCAGATCGTGCTTGAGCACATCTTCCGACTCACCTAGTTCAATGCCGGCTTGTTTCATAAACGCCGCTCTCGCTTTGGCGTGATACAAGTCGAAACTATCGACGTGGAAATGCTCGTCTTTGGAGACTAGCAGGTTCACTTTTAAAGCTTCAGGGTTGAGCGGTTTTTTCCAACCCCTGATACGGTAACGACGATTACCAAAGCTCATCACTAATTCGCTGTCGCTTTGTTCTACCGGCACATCCACCGTGGGCACAGGTGGTACCGGTGTGGTGATCGTTGGCGTGGGAATGGCCTCTTCCGGCGTCACCAAAGGCGCAGGCGGCTCAACATCTGCTATAGCAGCTAAAGAAGAAATGACCGGCGATGGCTCTGCCTTATCGTCCTCCGGTATATTTTGTATCGCTGGCTCTTGTCTACCGGCCATCCATTCTGCTTTGCGAATCAATAACGCCAAGGCCTTCTCAGGTGGATTCATCTTAAGCGCATACGCATTGGCATCCATGTCTTTAGGGAATTGGATGCGGTAACAAGAAATACCTTCCGCTGCCAGCATTTGCGCCAATTTTTCTGCTGCGGTATTGCCGGCTTCATCTCTGTCGTAGGCAATCAATACACGCTTGATGCCATAACGTTTGAACGCTTGCCAATGATCCTGCGTAAAACCATGCACACCATAGCTGGCCGTGACATTTCTAAAACCATTGACCCAGAAAGTCATGGCATCAATTAAGGCTTCACACAGAATCACTTCACCGTCAGCCGCCTGCAAGCCTTCTTCATTCCACACACCGGCATGTTCACCCGGCAAATACAAGTGATACGCCGTGCCAGCACGTAAATTATCAAGTATCTTGCGACCGTAAATTTCATGGATCACACCATGCGGATCGATCACCGGAATCACCAGTGAACCATTGAAGTGTTCATGTCCAGATTCGCGTAACAACCCAAGCTCTTGCAAGCGTCCACGCACTTCCTGTCCCTCTTTCCACTGCGTTTTAGGCAGTCGATAGCCCAAGGTGCGATTAGCAAATCCCAATCTAAACCGAGCAATTAATTCAGGATGCGAAAGACCTCTTTTCTGGAGATAGGCCAAGGCTTCAGGGCTTTTCTTTAACGTCTCATGATAGTAGTCAAGCACTTGCCGCATATCGGTTTGTGCATCGGCATTGGCAGATAAAGGAAGAGGCGCTGCTTTCAGTTTGCTTGTCGTGAGCGGTTCCACTGGTGGTGGCGTCTCACTTAAGCCCAATTCGCTTTTTAATCGTTCCACCGCTGCACGAAATGACAGCTTATGAAACTGCATAAACCAGTCAATCGGTCCACCGGCCACATTGCAGCCAAAGCAGTGGTACAGGTTTTTACTTGGAGTGATGATGAAACTCGGCGTGCCATCCCCATGAAATGGGCAGCAAGCCGCATAGTCTTTGCCTTGCTTTTTAAGCTCGATACCTGCCGCTTCGACCAAGCGCACTAGGGACACCTCTTTCTTTAGCCGCTCGATTTCAATTTCTGGAATTCTTGCCATCTTTACCTCTTTTTCGTATTTTTGCTAAAAACCTGTCAAGACCCTTTTACTGTACTTTAATTATACAGTATAATGAACTTGCCACAAACCTTTTAAGATACTAGGGAGTACAGTATGGGCACCGCACTACTTTGGATAAACCCCATGCAATTCGCTTCTCGTTTAATTCAGTTTCGCAAAGCACAGAACCTGACCCAACAAGGTTTGGCTGATGCCGCGCAAATTCACGTCAATCAAATCAAACGTTACGAGGCTGGAACTGCACAACCAACCTTAGATGCCTTGGTACGATTGGCAAAAGCCTTACACTTAAGCCTAGATGTATTGGTCTTTGAAGAGAGTGAACGAGGCCCTTCAGATGACCTACTACTCCAATTTGAAGCGGTGTCTGACATGCCCGATGATGAACGGCGTATCGTGAAGGCACTCTTGGACGGCATGATCATGAAATACCAGACGCGCAAAATGGTCAGCAGCCTAAGCAGCTAAATAAAAAATTTAAGTAAGATCCCATCCCCCAGCTAGCAACTGGGGGATGGGGGAGCTTTTTTTATCTTAAAAAAGAATTAAAAATAGAAAGAAGCCTACTTACCCTTCCATAAACCAGTGAACCGATGCATCGACAGCTTGGTATACACAACGGTGTGCTGGATATTTTTGTGCCCTAAATAGTCTTGAATGGTGCGCGTATCGACACCGTCATTGGCCAACTTAAAACCGCAGCCATGACGCAACATGTGAGGATGTACGCTAAACTCAAAGCCGGCTTTCGGTGCCACGCGTGACAGCATCTTTAAAAAACCGTCTGTTGACAAAGGCGTGCCACGCTCCGAATTAAAAATATAGGGCGAAGCAATTTTTCCGCGCTGAATCTGGCGTAGCAACCGTAGCTCTTCGCCACTAAGTGGATGCGGCGACGAGTAGCCGTTTTTGACACGCACTACATCCACGCGCCCATTTTCAAAGTCAATTTGATTCCACTGCAGACTACATAATTCCGACACACGCAGGCCATGGCGGTAGCCCATAAGAATCATCGCACTATTGCGAATCGGATTGCGTGTCAAACTTCTCGCAGCGCGCATCAAATTTTCAACTTCACTATGAATCAAATATTCACGTGGACGTATGTCCAAATTCTTGCGCCGTCCACGTACTTTTTGAATGTAACCATCCACTGTCCGATTTTCAGTGCTTGGTTGTACTTCACTGCCGACACCACTTGCTTCTGAAGCCGCTAGCATTTTGGCGTCAACTGTCGGCTCTTCGGCTGTTTTACCGACACTCTTTTTGATGTGCTTTTTCATTTTTAGCTCCCTAAATAAACGCTAGTAATTTGGATACGGTGATGTCCCATCTCGATCGAGATGGTTTGACGTGCGGTGCGGTCGGCAACCTTCTGCTCAGCGGTCAACTGTTTTAAAGATGGACCACCTGCCGCTGGGCTTTGCCAGCCTGTTAAATTGAAATACAGGGTCTGTGCGTACTGATGACGCAAACCATGGACACGGTGGATGCCCACCGATGCGCACTGCGAACGAAACCGATTTAATTGGTCGCGGTAGCTCATTGAGCGTGGAATGAGACTACCCGTTCCGGCCAATTGTTTTGCTTCGCGTAACACTGCTTTTTGTTCTGCGGTGCGGATCGGAATTTCGCGTGCCTTACCGCCCTTCGTCCATGAGTCTTTTAGACGCAATACATCGCCAAGATCCGCCCAATTGGGAATGATTTTGATGCTCTCTTCACGACGCAAACCAAAGGCCGCTTCCAATTTCAGCGACATCACCGTGTACGGATCTGTGATGCAATTGAGCTTGTCGCTATCTAACACCTTGGCTTTTGAAACGTTGGTGACGAAGACACGTTTGGCGATGCCATAACTATCGTTTTGACGTGCGATCACGTTAGGCTTGCCAATCTTTTCTGACCACCACCGCAAAGCACTCATGCGGTTTTTAACGGTGCCAACGGCGACACCTTCGATAGACCACTTGGCCAGCAAGGCATCCACATGCTTCGGCTTTAAGCTTTCCACGTGCATATGGTGGTAACCCATTTCACGCAACTGGGTGCCCATCATGGTGAGCATGCCTTGCCGATTGGCGCGCGTCGCGAAACTGCCATCGGCGTTCCGATCGCAAAGTTTTCTAAGCCCATAAATTAAGTCATTCATATATAGCTCCTAAATTCGTTTATCTGGTAATTGCTTTTTCTTTAGCTGCTTGGTGTTGTTCTTTTTGGTAAGTGTTGATGGCTATCTGAAGAGCCGCAGCTAGTCAGAGGGGTACTCAGCCGAGGGACACCACTCCCTTTTTGTGCAGATTTTTTACCGCTTGCCGACGCTGCATCGTCTCTTGGCACTACCATGCGTTTGCGTTGCAAACTGAAATGGAAGAAGTCATTAGCCCAGGACTTAAGGGGTGCGTTTCGTGCACGTTTTATGTGTTGATTTAAAGTGAAGCCCAGGCAGCAATGCATGCTGGCTGGGCCTCTGATTCGCATCTAAAAGACGCGTCACTGACGACGATCACGGGAAATGCATCCCGTCAGAGCTAAGCTGGGCGCGGTTTCACAGGCATCGTCACTGGCAGTGTGCCGCCAGTGACGATGCGCTTTCGCCGCTGTAAAACTGCTTCGCTTAGCTGATCGTGTGAGTTTTTGTGTGATAAGAATTAGCGTGTAGAAGAACACCGCACGCTATAGATGGTCGACATCCAACGCTTGTGGCCACCACAACCAACATGCTTGGTGCATATCGGTTTTGGCGACTACTTGCGTGTGGATGTGACTGTGAATGCCGATATTGCTTGGCATCTTATATGTGCAAAAACAATAGATGTTTTTGCGCTACTTCTTGTGCTGCTTTTGAAGTTGTGATGTTGAAACAGCGCTCGATTTCTCAAGCGCTGATCTGTTTTGCCGTGAGGCTTTGATAGCATTGGATCCGCGATTTTTTGCTGATCTTTTGTCGGTTGCACCTACGTTTTAAGCAGACGCAACTTGGGTGTTCCTAGGCTTGTGACCCGCTGCAGCATTGGGTATCTGCAGCTAATGATTAAGCCCCTAAGGACTCCTGTGAGAGAACCGAAGTTCTCATATGAACGATGCGAGTTTCCACGCGATGATAATGCTAGTTTTTTATACTTCCCTGCCACCAGCTCAGCAGTACTTAATGTGATTACAGATTAATTCAGGTTTTTACACCCGTCAAACACTGTCCAGTTTACGTCTAAACTTATTTGACAAGTGTGGTTTTTTACTCAAATGTGGATGTCTTATTTGGCGTTAGAAAAGAGTAAGTGCGAAAAAAAATAGGAAGCTCCGAACAATAAACAGGGCAATGCCTAGTTTGTGCCCCTATGGTTCAAATAGTTGTTTAACTCATCAGGGATACCTACAAGACTTCCATTTAAATACTTTCCTCCAAAGCTTTTATATGATTTTACATCGAAGACACCCCACAAATCCCCCTTTAGCCAAAGGCTTACATATCGTTCCAAAGAGTCCCATTGCAACACAACATCATTTTCAGATACATCTAGCGAATCTAGAGCAATGCTAATTGCTCCGACGATTTTTTTATTATCTGGCAAATCAATCTTATAAAGATAAAAATATGCTGAATCACCATCGTACTCAAACACTCCTGCCATGTCATTCGTTGAACGCACAGCGCTCTCAAATATATCAATCATTAAATCTCTCAATCAGGATGATTTTTTTTGTAATTTTCACCAAGACGATGATCTGTCCGAGTCAATGGTTTCAAACCACCATCTTGGGTTTGATTAACATGGTGCAATTCCATAGGATGTCCATCAGAACCTATTGGAGGTTTACCTAGTGCCATTCTAGCAAAATCACTTGCAGAGTATTTTGTTGGATTTTTCATTGCCTCAGCTCGCCAATATGCTTCGCGTTCACGCCGAAACAAATTTCGGTCAATTTTCGAGGCATTGTGCACCAATATGCCATCATCACCAACAAAATAGTTGTGATTTTCATCCACCTCAATATTGTAGGTTTCTAATTTTCTTTCTGAGTAAGACACAGAGCGAACTCGTACAATTGAACCGCTAAGAGTTCTCAACTTATCGGCAAATTTCAAGTTCTTTGCTTCTACCCATCCGCGACCAAGAACCCAGTATGGGTGCTCAAGCGTTGACGTAATTTTCTGTCTTTTAATGTTGCCATCATCGACTTGGATCGAAACGAACTGCCTTGAAGAGTTTTTAAACGTTCGAACAATTCGTTTTGTCTGAACTGTGTCGCTCTCTAAAGATAAAGAGAAAACGTAATCCCCTTCTTTCAACTTCTCAATTCTTTGCAACCCAGTGGGGGTATGAACTAAAGTACCGGCGATAAAACATATTCCTAACAATGGACGCTGATTTCCTGTTGGCATACGTGTCGACACACCACGACCACCAAGTACGCCCAATGCATCGGACAAAGCTCGATCATGATCTTTTGCTGTCCAATCGGAAAACGGAGTCGCCCTTCGCCACTCCGCAATCGTGTCGGCATATTTCGATTTTATATTGAAAAGTTGACCAACCATTCGGTCTTCAGGCAACCCATTGTCCCAACTACGGGTACCGTGATAGACATCGTAATTATAGTTTGCTAATTGCTGTTCAATATGAACAGCAATATTTCTCAATTGATTAGCCTTATGCGCTAAACTTTCGCTACTCTTTGAATTCTTATCCACACCGCCGGTCATATCAGCCGAAGTTGTTTTCCCTTTTGAATCAGTATCGATCACCTGAGTGATTACGTGAAGACCTCCTTTTTCGTCATCAAAACAAGAGCTTCCTTCAGGACATGACTTCACTGTCTCCTCATTGTAGACTACAGTTCGACTGCCCACAGTAACTGTCGCTGATGCTGCCACAAACCCAGTAGGATCAGTAAGATTAGTCGGATTGTTCCATACAGTGCTCCCACTGCGTCCAACTCTGCGCAAACGGTCAAGCTCTAGCACCCATGCGGCTTAGCGCGTGGTGCGTCGAATGCAATATCAGTTTAAAAGAGCGAGACCCCCTAATGCGGGTTTTAGGCTGCATTCTAGCAGCCTTGATGTGCTTTTTATATTTTATGTTTGTCCGTCTACGAGGTGTAGGTGTGCTGAGGTACACCTGCATTGTGCGTTTTTTGAATGTCGATTCGCTTGAAATGGGCTACAGAACAGCAGCTAAAGAAATGGGGCTATGCCGCGCTCATCGAGCGCAGCAGGTCAATCGTCGTCTTCCTCGGCTTCGTCTGCCAACAAGGCCAGTAAGGCCGCGCTGGCATTCTCTGGGTCGTCTTCCAAGTCGTGTGCATGCTGACCCGTCACGATCACGCGCCCAGGGTGTGTGGCATTGTGGATGTCTTTGAGCTTGCGAATGCTGACATGGGTATAGAGCTGGGTGGTGGTCAAACTGACGTGGCCTAGCATGGCTTGGATGAAACGGATGTCGGCACCGTTTTCTAGCATAAGGGTGGCCATACTGTGACGGAACAAGTGACATGATCCGGTTTTGTTGATCTTGGCTTTGTCGATGTAATCACGCACCAATCCACTGATGCGTCCTGTGGTGAGAGTTTCACCACTTTGCGTAAGAAATAGCGTCTCATCACTCAAGGGACTGACCAAGCTAGGCCGCACATCATCACGGTATTTGGCCACCCATTGCACAGCACGTTCACCAATTGGGATGAGTCGATCTTTGCCGCCCTTCCCTTGCCGTATCATCACGGCACCGCGCTCGAAATCAATATTGAAGACACTCAAATGGATCAATTCAGAACGACGCATGCCGGTGCTGTACAAGACTTCTAACATGGCTCTGTCGCGTATGCCCAAGCCCGTATTGATGTCGGGCAAAGCAAGGATAGTTTCCACTTCTTTCACCGTCAGGATGTGCTTAGGCAAGCGCTGATCTAGCCTTGGCATATCCAAATCACTGGCGGGGTTATAGAGGATGTGATTTTGTTTGGCCAGCCAAGTAAAATAATTACGCAGTGGCACAATGCGGCAGCGTTGGGTACTGGCGCTCAATGGATTGCCATCGCTTTTACGATACAGGAATAAGTAACGTTGATAGCGCTCTAATATTGGTCGTGTAATGTCGTGTGGCCTCGTTAATCCACGCTCATCGCACCAAGTGATGAAGTAACGTAAGCAGTCTTCATCACGGCTGATCGTTTGTGGTCGAAACTGCTTTTCTTGTCGCCATGCGAGGAAGGCGCGCATGTGGTTGTACAGGCTATTGGTGTCGCGGATATCACCAATCACGGGTCTAACTGCTGGTGGCCTTTTCTTGGACATGGTGCGCGTGCTTAAACGTCATTGTGGAACACCGCCACATCTTGTTGATGCAAGCTTGGTGTACGGTACGACGTACTATTTTTGAGACCCTCCCGATGTGTGTTTTGCGCATTGCCAACATCAAGATCGTGCAAAGCCTCATCCACATTGGCTTGCAAGGCGATTTCATCACTCCGTATTACCCCCGTTTCAACCCCGTTTTGGGGGCGTTTTGACACCGTACACTCTGCCACCTCACCCCGTACACTTGTCATCATAGGCATAGATAACGGTGTATTTTTATTTAAAGTTTCGCAATTGAGTAAGCCCATTAAGAACGATTGCCCATGATCACCTTCACCGCCATAGGCCAGCTCGTAACCGCTGGCTTGACCACGGCGGCCACCATGCTCAAATAGGTATTCCATGTCCACCAGACGTGCTAAGTGAATCCCTAATTGCGTATTGCCCCAGCCAGTTAAATCACGCACTTGCCGACGACTAAATCTAAAATCGACTTGCTGCATGCCTTGCTGTTCACTCTCGGCTTTTACCCATGCATGCAAAGCAGTCAGTAGCTTTCTGGTCTGTGGTGGCAGTTCATCTAAGGTACGCCCCAGCACTTCATGCGCTAAGCTGTTAGCGGTCGCAATGTCAAATGGCGTAACCTCGATATAACGCACGGCTTTACCTCTGTGTTGTACGGTTTTAATCTCGCGCTGGTATTGATGTAAATAGGTAATGGCGCGAATCAAACTCAGGTACTTCATGTGATCGCGCCGTGTCCTCGTTTTATCATCAAGGAAGGTCAATTGATCGGCATACGGATTCACCACTTTTAACGGTTGTAACAAGCGCTGCGCGTTACGATGCAACGTTAAAATCGCATCGCGCGATTCGTCTTGCAATAAGCCTGCCAGTGTTTGCCGTTGGCGCTGCAAGATGTGAATGGCCTTGGTTTGTTCTCGGCTTTCATTGACGGTTAACACCACGCAACGATTCAATAACTCTTCGTCGATATCAATCGCTGTTGTGGTCAGGAACAGCATCACCGGTCCTTCAACTTTGTATTCATGCGTGGTCAATAAACCTGTGGTGGCATCCTTGCCAGTGCTGGCCATACTGACTTGGCCATCACTTTGTAAAAGCTTGAGCGCATAGCTCGCCTGTGCCGCGCCTTCCTCTTCCGCGATCGCAAGGATCTTGTGTTTCAAATTGGTTTCGCCCATGTAAAACAAACTTTGACCTGTCATGGCCGAGTAACGCACTTGGGCTTCTTCTGGCATCAAGGCCAATACCGCATCCATCAAGGAACTTTTACCTGCTGCACTCGATGATTGAATGAGTACTGCCAGTGGCTTATCCAGTTGACGCGACACCGCTGCTAGATACGCCACCAGTTTATTCGTCTCTTCACCGACCACACCACAAGCATCGAAATCGACCAGTATGCGCTTGAGTAAATCAGGGGATGTGAGCAGTTCTAGCGCTTCTTTTTGTTCTGCATCAGTGAGCGTGGGAGTGTCGTCTTTCTTAGTCAAAGCAGCGTTTAAATGCTCGGTCTGCAGCTCTTCCAATTTGAGTAATACACGCCCTAGATCATGTTTTAAAACATCTTCTGATTCGCCTAGTTCTATGCCTGCTTGCTTGATGAATCCAGCTCTGGCTTTGGCTTGGTACAGATCGAAGCTATCGACGTGGAAATTGTCATCTTTGGACACCAGCAAATTCACTTTTAAAGCTTCAGGATTGAGCGGTTTTTTCCAACCCCTGATACGATAGCGACGATTACCAAAGCTCATCACTAATTCGCTGTCGCTTTGTTCGACAGGCATATCCACCGTGGGTGCAGGCGGTACCGGCGTGCTGATCGTTGGCGTGGGAATGGCATCTTCCTGCACCATCAGCGGCGCAGGCGACTCAACATCTGCCATAGCAGCTAAAGAAGAAACGACCGGCAATGGCTCTACCGTATCGAATACCTGCATCTGTTTTACGACAGGCTCTTGCGCACCGGCCATCCATTCAGCTTTGCGGATCAACAGCGCCAACGCCTTGTCGGGCGGACTCATTTTAAGCGCATACGCATTGGCATCCATGTCTTTAGGAAATTGAATGCGGTAACAAGAAATACCTTCCGCTGCCAGCATTTGCGCCAACTTGTCAGCCGCCACATTGCCAGCTTCGTCTCTGTCATACGCAATCAGAACACGCTTGATACCATAGCGTTTAAACGCTTGCAAATGATCATCCGTAAAGCCATGCACACCATAGCTAGCGGTCACATTTCTAAAGCCATTGACCCAGAAAGTCATGGCATCAATCAGTGCTTCACACAGAATCACTTCACCGTCGTCCGCCTGCAAGCCTTCTTCATTCCACACACCGGCATGTTCACCCGGCAAATACAA
>CALKVB010000495.1 GCA_937996605.1 uncultured Oxalobacteraceae bacterium
TGGCAAACGTTATTGCCATATTTTAAATCCGCGTACCGGTATGCCTGTTGAATATTGGTCATCCGTCAGCGTACTCGCCCCTGTGAGTCTAATGGCGGGTAGCTATACAACGATCGCGATGTTGTTAGAGAAAAAAGGCCTCGCTTTTTTGGAAGAAGCAGGAGTTAGCTACTTTACGTGCGACTCGCATTGTCATGTCCAATTTAAGAAATGAGTGAGCAATATCATCGTTAACACTCATCGAAGCATTCAGTATTTACATTTTTGCGTTTTTTGATTTCTTTGAATTTTTTTTGAATTTTTTTTGAATTTTTTTTGAATTTTAGGGGTAACATCATGCCTACCGTATTTGGAACTGCCGGTAACGATACCTGGAGTGTTGTGGGTGGTGGCACCTACGTGGTTGATGGTTTAGCGGGTGTGGATACTCTAAATCTAGGCACTTCCACGCGCAACGATTACACCATCCAACAATTGGCTGATGGTGGTATCCAAATCGATACAATTTCAGGGGCAAGTAGTGCATTTCATGCCACGTTATATAACATGGAAAAACTGGTTTTCAATAATGGCAGAGATACCCTGGATCTCACTCTCGCATTTCCAGCTGGAATTAATGGCACCGCAAACGACGACAACTTAATTGGTACCGCGAATGCCGACAAAATTAGCGGCCTAGCTGGTAACGACACGATTACCGGTGCTGCGGGGAATGACACAATTGACGGCGGTGCTGGATATGACACCATCGTCTTTAGCGGCAAACTATCCAACTACACCATTTCACATAGTGGCAACAACTACAGTGTCAAGGCGAAGACAGGGAGCGATGGTACGGACTCTGTGACCAATAGTGAAAGCTTGAAGTTTAGTGACATGACCGTCAATTTAACGATTAAAACAATCGCGGCGAGTGCTCCCATCGCCAATGTTCAAAAAGTGATTGAACTATATGTAGCCTTTTTCAAGCGAGTCCCTGATGCCGATGGAATGGCATATTGGATTGGTGAAATGAACGCAGGGAAGAGTATCAATCAAATCGCAGATGCCTTCTACAGCGCCGGATTAAGTTTCCCTGATTTGACGGGCTTTACACCTCAACTAACGAATACCGATTTCGTGAATTTAATCTACAAAAATGTACTAGGTCGTGTCGATGGAGCTGACGCGGGCGGGATGGCATACTGGACAGACCAACTCGCCAACGGTAAAGCGACCAAAGGCAGCTTGGTCACCGATATTCTCAATGCAGCGCACAATTTTAAAGGTGACCCCAGCTTTGGCTGGGTTGCTGATTTGCTCGATAACAAAATTACGGTGGCACGCACGTTTTCAATTGATATGGGTCTCGGTTATGTACTCTCTAGCGATGCAATTCAACATGGTATGGAAATCGCTGCGGCGGTGACGCCAACAAGCACTAGCGCAGCGATCAACTTAATCGGCATCAATGCAACTGATATTGTACTTTAAGGATAAGTAACACTCGCTGTCCTGTCTATGATTGGACATTTTGGTTCGATCAAACCAATCAAACGCGAGCCCAGCGTTACAAGTTAGACGCTGGATCGACATACTACTTTTATCTCGATATCAAAAGAGATTGATGATAATCTCAGATTTTTATAGGAGCCTTATATGCGCATTTCCGTGCAAACCAGCATCGACGCCGACCTCAATAAAGTTTGGCAATCTTATACATCACCGAGCGCAATCATGATGTGGAACGCAGCATCTGATGATTGGCATACGACCCGTGCATCAGTTGACTTACGCGTTGGAGGAGAATTTTCATCGCGAATGGAAGCCAAAGATGGCAGCATGGGATTCGATTTTAGCGGCACCTACACCGAAGTCGTCGAAAATAGAAAGTTAAGCTACAGCTTTGGTGAACGCAACGCGGAAGTCACCTTCAATGAAAGCGATGACGGTATTATCGTCAACGTCACGTTTGATGCAGAAACGGTCTACCCTATCGAACAGCAGCAACAGGGATGGCAAGCGATTCTGAACAATTTCAAGAAATACGTAGAAACGCAAACGCCGTAAAGCTGCGTCAGAGCCATATACAAACTGTGCATCGCCACAAATTAGATCGACAATGCATGCACTACTTACTCGCACCTGTCGATCTCAACTCAGTTCAACTCAACTAAATTCCACTCAATGCGAATCAAGGGTGGATGAATTTGACGGCAGCAACTCGTCCAAGCAGCACTCTCAAACGCTCACCACATCGACAACACGCAATCGCTCCACTACACGTTTTAGGCAGAGAAATAGACCATGAATACCTATTAGCTCGGCCCTTTATTGCCTTTCAAAAGCATCATAATCTCCACTCAATGTGGGTCAACTCAACGCAAATCGATTCAAACTTCGCCGACGATGTTTTGTGCGACTGCCATACTTGACTTTGCTGATCGAAAACCAAGCAGGTGAGACTGCAATCGAAAGGAACTATATGTTAATTGAACGCGAAGCCGAGAGCTGCTATTTGGGACAATTCATCCCTCTGCAATATCACCACAACATGCTAATGGATTCAAATCGCATGGACAACTTCAAAGCTGCAATTCAATATCGGATATTCGAAGGCGCTACAGTGCTTGAACTTGGGGGCGGTACCGGCGTTCTCTCGTGGTTCGCCGCACAGACGGCCGACAAAGTGTACTGTGTCGAATTTAACCCTGATATGGTTGCCGAAGCGAGACGTTTACTGGCCCTCAATCACCGTGGCGAACGTGTCCAAGTTATTCATGCAGACGCCTTCGAATACCTACCACCTGAACCAGTCGACTTCGTCATTTGTGAAATGATTCATGTCGCGATGCTGAGAGAAAAACAGGTTGAAGTTATCGAGAACTTCAAAAAACGCTACGCTGAAAAATTCCCAGGCCACATGCCGACTTTCATCCCGGAAGCAGTCGTAATGGCTGTTCAGCCTTTGCAACAGCGCTATGATTTTTTGGGCTTTCAAGCACCAATCATTCAATTTCAATTACCAGGTGCCTTTAGTGCTGACACTACAGAACTCGGTCAACCTGCTCTGTATAAGATTATCGATTTCACTCAAAGTAACGACAAATTGATCGAATGGCAGGGACACATCAGCATCGAACACAGTGGCATGTTAAGTGCGCTACGTTTTGTGACAAAAAACATTTTAGCTATTAGAGCAGAAGATAATACAACGATTGACTGGCTCAATCACTATATGGCTTTACCTCTCGCACGCCCGCTTGCTGTGCAAACAGGCGACATCGTTTCTATACAATTTTCCTATCGTGCAGGTGGCTCCATCGACTCATTACAAAATGCGATAGAAGTCAAACTTGTGAAGCCCGAACAAGCGCAATACACACGCCTTGCCTTCGCTACGGTCTAACCGCGAACTCGCGCTTCACCTTTGTAGAAGCGCGAGCGACCTGAGTACGCAAAGATAAAAGCCAGATTCAAGAGTTAATCTTTTGAATCAAGCATGTAGATGTGAAAAGTCATTGAACAATGAAACAAGGAAACAAGGAAACAAGGAAAGCCAATTTTAGGCGCTAAGCTCACTAGGGAAGACCAGACGCCAGCTGGTACCCCTTCCTAACTGCGTATCAACCGAAATCGTGCCACCTAATAATTGGGTCACGATATTGTAAGCGATGTGCATCCCCAAGCCATTCCCGCCCTGCCCCAATTTGGTAGTAAAAAAGGGATCGAAAACATGATTCACTACATGCTCTGGCATGCCACATCCGTCATCAGAAAACACAATCTCAATTTGATTTTGATCATTCACACTAGCGTCTAAAACCATCCGCCCTTCGTTTCTCCCCTCAAAGGCATGGACTAATGCGTTATTAATAAAATTCACGATAATTTGTGTCAAAGGCCCCGGGTAGCTCTTCATTTTGAGCTCTGCCGGCACTTGAATATCGAGTTTGTAAGGTGATCGTCTCAGGGTCGGCCCCATCGCCAACAAGACTTCATCGATGACTTCAACTAATACGAATACACGCTGCTGCTCGGTTGCACGGTCAACCGCCAATTGTTTAAATCCTTGCACAAGTTTTCCTGCGCGCTTCAGATTAGAGACTAAAACTTCACTACCTTTGGTCACAAAGTCGATATGCTTATCGAGAAGACTACGAGTCACTCGTTGTGCTGCATGACTTGAGAATTGATCAATCTCTTCTCGAAGTGATGTACCGACCAACAAGGCGTTGCCAATCGGCGTGTTTATTTCGTGTGCGACACCAGCGACCAAAAAACCCAACGACGCGAGTTTTTCACTTTGTACCAACTGCCGTTGGGTGCCACGTAGCTCGCTTAAGGCTTCTTCAAGATTTTGATTCGCCAGCATCAAATCCTGAGTGCGCTCTTTCACTTTTTGCTCTAACTCAGCAGTGACCCTCATTTCTGTTTCTGCTAGGCGCTTCTCAGCACGCTTTCGCTCACTAATATCGAGTCGAAAACCAATCACGCCACCGTCGGAAGTTTTACGATCAGAAGCCAAAATCCAAGTTTCAGGTCCCATCAAATATTCATCATCACACTCATCAGGATTTAAATGCTGAGCGACACGTGAACTCACGTATTCATCTTCACTCAATTCGGTGCGGTTATGAAATTCACGACGATAAAAAGCGCGTGCAATTTCACTGTATGGCGTTCCAGGAACAAGAATATCGGCAATCTCTGGATAAATTTCGCGGAAACGACGATTACAAAATACCAGTACGTCGTCCGGGCCATACATCACAATCCCAGACTGTAAGTGATCTAATGCCTGCAAAATATGTGACTGCCAAGCGCGAGTTTGCTCCAACTCGCGACGCAGCGTCTTGATCAATTCGGCGTCGTCTTGTGACGCCTGTGAGACAGAATCTACATGCGACATCATTGGCTCCCGTCCACTCTCAATGATTCCCACTAGGCTGTAAAAACTCGCACAATGGTATGATTCGAGTATGCACCAAAACCACGAATATCAGGTGATAAAATTTGGAGACTGTCGGTTTTTACCAATTTCAAACTGTATTCCGCGGCTCAATGCCATACAAAATCGCGCAGCTTCGATTTCCAAAGGGCGATTTATTTATCTTTTGAAATAACCTTGTATCAATTTTTTGCTTTTTTCTCCGCTGCGCACTGTCTTTTCTTCATTTTTTGTTCATTTTCATCATGCTTAAACGCTTACTTCTGATTATTTGTTTCGCTGGAATTGCGGTCTATTCGGTGAAGATTTATCAACTCAAGGATACGATTTCATTTCAACCATCGGGTCAAAGTGGCTCTACATCCCTAGTAAAGAAAGCGAGTGTATTAAGACTGAATTTTTACATTGAGTCAGACAATGCAGGACTCTTACAACGCTGCCAAAATTTATTCAAACTAAGTTCCGATAGCATTACGATGGAAGCGCATGCGAGCAATCCGAAAATCGCGATTTTGCATGTAGTGCGAGATTTCGTACCCGAAAAATTACCGGAAGTGGTGCAACTGCAAAGCGAGGCAAAACAAGCCGGATGCCTAGAAGGTGCGCACAACACTTTTGTTTATGCACCTTTGAAATAGATTCTTTCAAAAGCCAAAAAACGAAACGGCGACTTCACTAGGAAGTCACCGTTTCTTATAGTACTAGCGCAAATCTATCTGCGCTTATTTCATTTGGAATGCGCAGGAATAAACTCTTGTTGCACTGCTTGGCGTAATACTTTCGCTGGCACTAAACCTTGCGCCAAAACGAAGTCATTAAACGCTTGTCGATTAAACTTCTTACGTAATGCAACTTCGGCGGCTTGACGCGTTTCCATTAATTGCTGGTAGCCGTAGAAATAAGAGGTTGCTTGGCCAGGAGCCCGGAACGTGTATCGTTGCATTTCTTGCGTTGCCATCCCTTCAGACAAACCTACTTCATCCATCAGGAATGACTTCACCGCTTCTGGTGTGATTTGACCGAGATTGACCATAGGATCAAGGAAGGCGCGTGCTGCACGTTGTGCACGTGCTTGCAGTGCAAACAATTGACCATCACTAGGTTCGAAAGGCTGCATCTCAGCTTCTGCATACAGCGCCCAACCTTCAACATTCACACTATTAAATGCAAACACCGCACGTGCAGTGGAAACACCAGCTTCAATCATTTTTGCAAATTGCAATTCGTGGCCTGGGCGTGCTTCATGCGCAGTCAATGTCCATGTCCCGCCCTCGTGCGTAAAGTCATCAAAGGCTATGGATTTCCCTTTGGCACCTGATGGAATTGCGGTAGTCAAAACAAACTCGCCATATTCTCCGGTATTACCGATCAAACGCGGTGGGCTCATATGGGGGGCCGGTTGCTGCGCATTTTCTGCATCGGTAGCTAAACGAATTTTTGCTTTACGATCTGGCAGTGAAACAATATGCTGTTGACGAATCGTATTTTCAATTTGTTGCAAACGATCTTCGTACAAGGGCATCACTTTATCTTTAGCAATTTGTTGCTTCTTCAATTCACGGATCACGGCGCGATAATCAGCATCTGGGAGACCGCGTTCTTTAGCGATAATTCCAGCCGTGATCTGCATTTGATTACGTATCTCTGCAAACGAAGTCAAAGCCTTGCTGATTAATTCTTCGGGACCAATATCAACACCAAATTGATGCAGATTATCTGCGTACACTTCGGCTGGCAATTTGTGATCGGTACGCGCACGTGGCAATACTTCCGCCTTGATCATCGCGTTATAAGCATTTAGTTGCTGTTCAATCGCAGCGAAAGATTTTTCCCAGCCCTTCAATTCACTCTTAGTGAGTAAATCTTTCATCCCCGCGATTAAAGCAGGCGCGTCGTTAAGCGCCTGTTCCACTTCGCCTTTGAATGGACCGATCAATTTTGGATTCGCTTTCAAGCGTTCAAACATACGTTCTTTAGCTAACTCCGTGAAAGGACGATAGCCCTTAGTGATCCCTGCATACTTATCTAGGCGGACCAAAATCGTTTTCTGACGCTCTTTCGGTACACGAGGATCCAAAGTTTGGCGCATCACACCGAACAACATGCCTGTCACATCCATGTAGGGTAAGAAATACTTGCGGCGTAATCCTTCGCTACGAATACTGTCTTCCGCACTGGAAATCAATATCATTAAATCTTGCTTGATTTTGGGATCGGTTTCGCTGCGCAAACGTTTTTGATATTCCGCGATAACAGCGCGCGTTTCTTTCATATTGATGTCAAAGGTGTCGCGTGATAAATCCGTGATTTGTTCATCTAAACCATCGACGCCCAAGGCACCCGCTCCCTCTGGTGAATACTTTCCCATCAGGTTCAAGAGGATTTTGGCATTATCATTACTCTTCGCAACCCAAGCTTGCTCAGCTGCGTAAACTGGAGCTACGCTTAAACTACAAAAGGCGCTAACCGCCAAGGCGCCCAATAGGGCACGTAAAATTGTCTTTTTCTTCATGTATCTCTCACTCTCATCGGTAGGATAAACAGCCTGCATGAAACAGGCATGTGAAGAGTATCCACGTAAGAGGGTTGAGCGTCAAATGGCAAAGGAATGAGGTGTCAAAAACGCTGCATCAAACTCATCATTTGTGGAATGAACACGAAAAAAAACTAAGCAACGAGATCAATTTGCTGCAAACTATGTGCTTGGCCAGCCTCACTTAGCCAAAATCCACTCGACTTCAGTTGCGCCTGCGGTTTATTTTGCGAATCATTGATAGAAAAATTTGTACTGACATTACCGAGGTATAGTGCGCCAACATGCGCTTCCTTCAAACTTGCAAAATGATCCTTCCCGACCGCATTCTTAGTCCAAACTTGAAGTTGCTGATACACAGGATCATTTTCGTCTATCCAGCCATTGTGATCGACATCGTACTGCTGTAGCTCACTAAAACCGTTACCAGATTGTGGCCCAAATAGTTCTTTACCGTCGTCAATTTTGCCGTTTCTATTTTTGTCTAAAGCCAAAAAACCTGCACCATTTACAAATGAAATATTTTCTTTTTTCCCATCTGCATCAAGGTCGAAAGCAAATTTTTGATCCGTTAACTGTACCGGTGCCGCTGAAAAATTAAGCACCAATGGGTCGATCTTCTTCGCATTACTTACCACGATATCGGTGCTTGAGACTTGTTGAAATTCACGCCGCAAATCAAAGCTCAAATCAAACTTTATTTCTCGATTATCTGCTGTACGCACAACACCACTCGATTGAAAATGGGTTTGTTCACTCTCTTTAATGGTCGTACGCGAATGATATTCCATAGACCAAGCTTGCGGTGATGGCTTAGCTGGCGCAACTTGAGGAGAGTTCTCAGCTTGTAGTCTTGGCGCTGGCTCGCATTGATTACACGGTGCTTTCACACCACCAAATAATTTGATGTTCTGCCCGAGCAGATACTCAATCAAAGTCTTGATTAACTGCACCCTAGGATCGTTACTCTCTCCTTCTGAAAGCTCGTCGAGCTTACCTGAAGCGGGCACTGCATTGATCGCTTGATCATATTGTTGGAATTGTTTAGCTAACTCTGAAATATATACATCAAGCTCGAGATTGCGTGATTCGGGTCGCTGGGTTTGATCCACTCTCGGTTCAGCGCGATTCTTTACATCGAGCTTAACCGTTTCCTCGACAGTTTTTTGGTAAGAATAGGACGAGCTCGATGCCATCACGACATCGGACGATGCGATCTTCATAATGAACCTCCAAAAGTTCTGTCTCTAGCTTATCGGAGGCTTTAGTTTTTCCTTTAATAGCTTTTTTGATTGACGCTCGTCAGTGTTACAGGAAAAAACTATAGGCACAAAAAAAACCGCAAACGCTTAGTACGATTGCGGTCTTCTTTTATTGATACAAATTTAGTTTAATTGCCCAACTCAGCGCAACTCAACATAACTCGCTTTATGCATCTGTAGATTTAGGCGAATTCAGTATTCATAGGCGAGTACCACGCATCCTTCAATGCACCGACTTGTACATTCTTAAATTCAGGACGTGCTTCCAGCCATGCTTTCAACGCAGCGCGATCTTCATCGGTTGCAGAGCCAGGGCCAAAACGGCACACGAAACCGCTATCAATCCAACCGCTCAAAGCGAGGTCACGTTTCTCGATGACTTCGTCAAGGAAAACATGAATCAATTGCGCTTCTTGGTCTGGACTCAAGACTTCTTTCAGCTCAGCGACGTATTCAAAACCAAATTCTTGAAATGCACCAACGTGCATTTTCTTTTCTTGACGTGGTTTACGGGATTTTTTTGATGGAATCATTTTTTGCTTTCTTGGGAATAGATCATGAATAGAAGCGAAAGGAAGGTAATCCTTTTCATTCATGATGTGAGGGCGCCATTGTAGTCAGTGTTGGAGGATAAAACAAATATAGAAGGCAAAAAAGCATGTCTAAAAACTAAATCCATATCAAGTCAAAGCTTGCCCCTATTGAAATAGACTTTAGTCAACGGCTACGAGATCACCAGAAATCTCACTGTCTAAACCAATCGCGCAACTCATAGTACCAATAGGTTGCCTGCGCACCGAGTAGTCCCAAATAACCGAAAGTAGTGGGTAAACGATAGCGTTCTAAGCCATCAGGAAGGCGCTGAGAACCAAGAATCGCTTGTGCCAAGACTTCCCCTGCCAAAGTAGTAGGCGCGACACCGTGACCGCCAAAACCGAGACCATACCAGACGCCATCAGGCAGTTGCCCGATCTGTGGCATTTTGTGTCTGCCATAGCTCATCAAACCACTCCAGGCAAAATCGACCTTTGTACCAGCCAGTTGCGGATATACCTTTAACATGTCCCGATACAAGAGTTGCTGAACCTGTTCAGGAGTACGTTGCGCTATCGAGATTCGGCCACCCCATAGAATACGGGTATCTGCCAAAGGACGATAATAATCAAAGGCAAATCGTGTGTCATACACTGCAGCCTGCGTTTGCATCGCTTTCATCAAGTTATGGCCCAGCACTTCAGTGGCCATCGCGTAGGTCGCAATCGGCAAGACTGCACGACTCAACTGTGGATACAGCTGTTGGATATAACCACCGCAGGCAACTACGACATGTTTCGCTCGAACACGGTGCCCCGCATCAGTTTCTACAAACTTCGTCGCGCCTTGATGCTTAATGGAGCATACACGGCTCTGTTCAAACACCAAACCACCCTGCTCCTTAATTACCCGTGCCAATCCTTGCGCGTATTTCAGTGGATGAAAGTGAAATGCATTTTTTTCATGCAATGCGCCGAAGTAACGATCCGTATGAAGTTGTTCACGTAACTGTTCTCGTTCAATCCAATCCCATTCGACAGCGTATGCAGAGCGCATAAAATCACGTTGTGCAAGAAGACTACGATCATCATCAAACCAGTTGGCCAACAAAACGCCGCTCTCGTTTTTATCGCATGCGATCTCATATCGCTCAATACGCTGTCGAATTAGGTTCACCGCATCAATCGTCAATTGATATAAAGCCCTCGCCCTTTCATTTCCTAATTGACGCACGAGGTCTTTGTTATCAAGACTAAACCCTCCAAACACAAATCCACCATTCCGTCCCGATGCTCCATAGCCAACTGTGCGCGCTTCAAGAATCACAACATTCTTTACACCACGCTCCAATAAACCGAGCGCGGTCGCTAGACCTGCATAGCCAGCGCCAATGATGCAGACATCGGCGTCAAGATTTGTTTCGAGTGGAGAATAAGAAACTTGATCGGCAGTCGCTTGATAAAAAGTCAGAGAGCTCATACTAGGAGAACATCGTGGTATAAATTGCGATTGTCGCTCAGTTGATCCCACCTTTCAATCGGAATTCATGTTCACATAAAAAAAGCGATCATCGATGACGATCGCTTTCTGAATAGTGCATCAAAGACGCTTGAATCACTTCGATTTCAAATCACGACCTTTGACTTCTCTTTCCATCAGTTTGAAAATACGACGATATTCATCGAGCCAACTGGTCGGCTCGCGGAAACCATGTGCTTCGATCGGGTACACCGCAAATTCAAAATTGGGATTCTTCAACTCGATCAACTTCTGCACCATACGCACACTATCTTGGAAGAACACATTGTCGTCCAACACGCCAGAGCAGATTAACAGTGGACGTTTCAATCCAGCAGCGAATTCGATAGGTGAACTACGTAGGTAGGCATCAGGATCAACATCCGGCGTATTCAGAATATTTGAGGTGTAGCCATGGTTATAGTGCGCCCAATCCGCCACTGGGCGTAAAGCCGCACCAGCTGCAAAGGCATCCGTTTTAAACATCGCCATAAAAGTCATAAAGCCACCATAGGAGCCTCCATAAATACCCACACGTTGACGATCAACATTGGCATTTTCGACCAACCAATCAATACCATCGAGGTAGTCTTCCAACTCTGGCGTTCCCATGCGTTGATAAATTGCGTTGCGCCAGTCACGGCCATAGCCAGCTGAGGCGCGATAATCCATATCGATAACGACATAACCTTCTTGTACTAACAAATTATGGAACATCATTTCACGGAAATAATTCGACCATCCATAATGTGCAGCCTGCAAATATCCTGCGCCATGCACAAACATTACAGCAGGTCTCTTCTCACCAGCATTCTTCGATTTATCTTGATAAACCCGGGAGTAAATTGGCGCCGCACCATGCTTTGACGGAACGGCAACCACATCTGGTACGATCCAATTGATCTGCGCAAATTCTTTTGAGGTTGAGTCTGTCAAACGCGTCGGCTTCGCTTGCGGACTAGCGGCTTGCACAAATAAATCGGGTTGACGCGTGATGCTTGAATGCGTCAACAATAGGCGATCCTCATTCGGAGACAATTCGTACTCCATACCACCATTCATATCGGTTAGTGCTTCATCGATTTTTCCATCGGTAGAAAGTCGATAAATTTCATGCTTGCCGGGATGTTTTTTGTTGGCGCGATAGTAGATCCAACGACCGTCACGACTGGCTTGAATACGATTGATCTCATATTTCCCTGTGGTGACTGCATGCACCTTTCCATCTTGATAGGCATACACTTGGCTGTAGCCAGTTTCTTCGGACAAGAACCATAAAGTTTTATGATCACGACTCCATTGCATCTCGTTGAAGTCAACATCGTTCACCCACGCTTTATCAATCAATCGATGTACCAGCTGCCACTGGTCTTTGTCTTTACCCTGTGTATCGAGTTGCAAAATCCAGCGATCTTTATTATCGGCGCTGAACAATTGGAATGCCACTTTTTGGCCATTCCATGACCAGCGTGCACTGCGAAAGCCAACATATACAGCGCGAGGAATTGTGGCTTTGGGCTCCGCTTTGCCTAAGCGTTTTGCTGCATCCTTTTTGAGATCGAGTAAAGGATCTTCATTGATACCTGCCAGTTTTTCGAGATTAAGCTTTTGTGCTTTATTCGCCGCGATGTCGATCAGATACACGAACTCATTTGCATCTTCACCTGTGCCCACTTTACTGCGTACGTCTTCAATCTTAGTATAACCATCGGCACTCACGTAATGCGGCATTTTGTCATTTCTACCGTCTTTACGAGGCGTCGCTGTGCTCAATAAAATATGTTTACCGTCTGGCGATAAACTAAAGCTTCGGAATTCACGTCCCTTACCCAAATAGATCGGCATTGGTGCACTAGCACTCTGGGATGCCAATTCACGCTGTCTTGCCTCTGCTTCTTTTTTGTCCGTTTCGCGTTTCTTGATGATGTCGAACAAACGCGTTTGTTGCAAACTCAAATAGTCGCTATTTTCTTTCTTCGTAATGGGGTCATCATCATTCTTGATATTGACCAGGGTAACAGTCTCACCACTACGCAAGTTAAACAGATTTACTTTCCCATCTTGACGGAAAGCCAATTGCTCATTACTGACAAAACCCAACAAACCCGACATCTCACCGGTACGACTAAGCTGCCACTTTTTCCCATCTTTCATCACAAAAAGATTGCCATTACGAAGCCAAGCCACTTGAGAGCGATCGGGACTAAAAAAACTTTGCTCACTCTCAGCGCTCGCCAAGTCCGCCGCGGTCAGCTTCACGGCCGTGCCGCCGCTAACAGCAATTCGATATGTATCACGAAGTTCGCTGCCTTCGGCCTTACGCTGAAAATAGATGTATTTACCATCCGCACTGAAATAGGAACGCTCAGGCGCATTCCCCATCCAATCGGTGTTGGACATGATCTTCTCGAGGCTAAGCTGAGTCGGCGTTTGCGCGGAGACTTGCGCCATAAATCCCATTTGCATGAGACTTCCCGCAATCAGCAGACAAGCACTAATTTTCTTCATCTTCATTATTTTTATCCTAGAGGTAAAGTGAGAGGCCGATAGATCTACTGCTCGCTCAACTTTTCAAACATCAATGCACATAAAAAAACGCTGAATTTCTCTCAAAATTCAGCGTTCATTTAGACCGGTTTTCGCTTAAAAAATTCCCTAATTAACTAAGGAAGTTTTTGATTGGCTAAATCACCATCGACGTGTTCACCCAACTCACCTTCCCATTTTGCAACCACCGCCGTTGCCAAACCATTACCGATAACATTGGTTGCGGAACGCGCCATATCTAAGAAATGATCAACACCTAACAGCAACAGCAAACCAGCTTCAGGAATGTTGAACTGCGCCAAAGTTGCAGCGATGACCACCAAAGAAGCGCGTGGTACACCAGCCATCCCTTTTGAGGTCAACATCAAAATTAACATCATCGTAATTTGCGTACTCAACGAGAGTTCTATGCCATAAGCTTGGGCAATAAATACCGTCGCGAAAGTACAGTACATCATCGAACCATCTAAGTTAAAAGAATAGCCAAGCGGCAAAACAAAAGAGGCGATACGATTCTTAACGCCAAACCGCTCTAAACCTTCCAAAGTTTTAGGAAATGCGGCTTCAGATGAGGCAGTTGAAAAAGCCAAAAGCGTTGGCATACGCAATTCGCGCAACAATGCACCAATACGCTTGCCAAGGAATAAATAGCCGATAAAAATCAGCGTCAACCACAGTACGAGAATGGAGAAGTAAAACTCGCCCATGAATACACCATAGGTTTGCAACACCCCTAAGCCACTCTTTGCGACGACACCAGAAACGGCAGCGAACACAGCGATCGGCGCAAAATTCATCACGTAAGCAGTAACCTTCAACATAATGTGGGCGACACCATCGACCGTATCGATCAAGGGTTTACTACGTTCACCAACAGCGGCTGCCGCTGTACCGAAGAAAATCGAAAACACCACGATTTGCAGGATCTCATTTTTCGCCATGCCGTCAACGATAGACGATGGCACCAAATGCGTGACGAATTCTTTCATACTCAAATTCGAAGTGACGATTCCCGATACCGCATCGGAAGCTGGCAGCATCGCGTGCATCGCATCGCCTGGGCGGAAGAAGTTCACCATGATCAAGCCTAAAGTTAAGGAGATCAGCGAAGCAAGAATAAACCAACCTAGCGCTTTACCACCGACTCGTCCAACCTCTTTGGCATCACCCATCTTAGCAATACCTACCACTAGGGTCGCAAATACCAGCGGAGCGATGATCATCTTAATCAAGCGTAAGAACATCGTGGTGACTAAAGACATCGCATCAGCAAACTCAGTAGGTTTTGCCATTTGCGTGTTGACGATGTATCCAATGCCAATTCCCAGTACGAGACCGATTAGAATATAAGTTGTTAGATTGAGGCGTTTTAGCATAAAAAATCCTGTGTTTGGAATTGTGCTCAATTGCACTTGTTATTGCTTTATTTTTACTGCTTTGTTTTCTGCTTTGTTCGCAGCCTAGTTTAAAACCTTATTTATTTCTTTATTTACTTCTTTATTTAACGCTAGATTCACGATTTAAGTGGCCAGATTCTACACATAGTTTGACACTAGGTCTTGATACCAGCAAACCAAAATTCAAATTCGAGCCGAGTATACTTGAGTCAGCACCGACAAACCACTTTTTCTGCTCGACGGTAGCGAACGCGCTCTAGAAGTTAAAAAAAAACCTGAATCGCAATTCAGGTTTTTCAAAAAATAATAAATCTTAGTCAGATTTACTCAACTTCGACCACTTCTTGTGAAGCGTTTGGTGGCGGCGTATCACCTTCAGAGAATTCCAGTTTGATCTGATCTTTCTCATCGAGGTCAACAATCACACGACCTCCTGTCACTAAACGACCGAACAATAGTTCATCTGCCAAGGCTTTACGGATCATATCTTGAATCAAACGCGCCATAGGACGTGCGCCCATCAATGGATCAAAGCCTTTCTTGGCCAAGAACTTACGCAAAACTTCGCTGAATGTGGCTTCAACTTTTTTCTCATGCAACTGTTCTTCCAATTGCATCAAGAACTTATCAACCACACGCAAGATAATTTCTTCGTCCAAGGCACGGAAGCTAATAATGGAATCAAGACGGTTACGGAATTCAGGCGTGAACATACGCTTGATGTCCGCCATTTCATCGCCGGCTTGCTTACTGTTATTGAAACCGATAGAAGCTTTCTGCAAACTCTCTGCACCTGCATTAGTCGTCATGATAATGATCACATTGCGGAAGTCTGCTTTGCGGCCATTATTATCGGTCAGCGTACCGTGGTCCATCACCTGCAACAAGATATTGAACACATCAGGATGCGCTTTTTCGATCTCGTCGAGCAATAACACCGCATGTGGTTTCTTGGTGATCGCTTCAGTCAATAAACCACCTTGGTCGAAACCGACATAACCGGGAGGCGCACCGATCAAACGGCTGACCGCATGACGCTCCATGTACTCTGACATATCGAAACGAATCAATTCTATGCCCAATGTGAAGGCCAATTGTTTAGCAACTTCAGTCTTACCAACACCCGTTGGACCGGAGAACAAGAATGAACCAATTGGTTTATCCGTTTTACCCAAACCTGCGCGCGACATCTTAATCGCAGAAGCCAAGGCTTCAATCGCAGGATCTTGACCAAAGACGACGTTTTTCAGATCACGATCAATCGTTTGCAGTTTGCTGCGATCGTCTTGGTTAACCGTCTGTGGCGGAATACGGGCGATCTTCGAAATGATGTCTTCGATATCAGCTTTACCTATCGTTTTCTTCTGTTTGGACTTCGGCAAAATACGTTGCGCCGCACCCGCTTCATCGATCACGTCAATCGCTTTATCCGGCAAATGGCGGTCATTCAAGAAACGTGCCGACAACTCAGCCGCCGTGGTCAAGGCAGCAGCGGAATACTTAACGTTATGATGCTCTTCGAACTTGGTCTTCAAGCCGCGCAAGATCTGCACGGTTTGCTCTACCGTAGGCTCGTTCACATCTACTTTTTGGAAGCGGCGTGCCAAGGCGTGATCTTTTTCAAATACGCCACGATACTCAGTAAAGGTTGTTGCACCTATACATTTCAACTGACCATTCGATAATGCTGGTTTCAGCAAATTAGACGCATCCATGGTTCCGCCAGAAGCAGAACCCGCACCAATAATCGTGTGAATTTCATCGATAAACAAGATCGCATCCGGCGTATCGCGCAATTGCTTCAACACGCCTTTCAAGCGCAACTCAAAGTCACCACGATACTTCGTACCCGCCAACAATGCACCCATGTCTAATGAGTACACCACCGCTTGATTCAAAATATCCGGGACATCATTCTGTGTGATGCGCCATGCCAAGCCTTCTGCAATCGCAGTCTTACCAACGCCTGCTTCACCCACCAGCAAAGGATTGTTCTTACGGCGACGGCACAAAATTTGAATTACACGCTCAACTTCGCTATCACGACCAATCAATGGGTCAATCTTACCTTCCGCCGCGGCTTTATTCAGGTTTTGCGTAAATTGTTCAAGCGGATTTTCTTTGGCTTGGTTTTCACCTTGCGCATCTTCCGCACCTTCGGGCGATTTTTGAGGTTCGCTGTGATTATCTTTACGCACACCATGGGAAATGAAATTCACCACGTCTAAACGAGTGACGCCTTGTTGGTGCAAGTAGTAGACCGCGTGCGAATCTTTTTCGCCAAAAATCGCGACCAAAACATTGGCACCGTTGACTTCTTTTTTGCCGTTGGAGGCAGACTGCACATGCATAATCGCGCGTTGTATCACGCGCTGGAAACCTAGCGTAGGTTGCGTATCGACCTCGCCTGTCCCTTGTACGGTTGGCGTATTGTCTGCAATGAAGTTCGACAAGGTTTTACGCAAGTCTTCGATATTGACCGCACAGGCACGCATGACTTCAGCCGCCGACGGATTATCGAGCAGAGCCAGCAATAAATGCTCTACCGTGATGAACTCGTAACGCGCTTGCCGTGCCTCAACAAAGGCCATGTGCAAACTTACTTCTAATTCTTGGGCAATCATACTTCCTCCATCACACATTGAAGCGGGTGTCCCGCTTGTTTCGCGTGTGCTAAAACGAGTTCAACCTTGGTTAACGCTACATCTTTTGTGTAGACCCCACAAACGCCACGTCCTTCGACATGAACCTTCAGCATTATCTGCATTGCGGTTTCTTTGTCCTTATTAAAGTATTCCTGAATGATCGCAACCACAAACTCCATCGGTGTGTAGTCGTCATTGAGCAATACCACTTGATACATCGAAGGTGGCTTTAACTCCAGAGCCTGCTTTTCGAGTACCGTACTATTTTCATGCTTTATTCCCATACGTCTATTCTAGTACGTTGATCATGCTCGAAGTCGAAAATTAAGCAAATAAAAGTGCTTCTGTTCATTTTAAGTCGCATCGGATTTTCTTGCAGAGATCACCTCAAAATCCATTTGTAACTTTTCGTCAAATTAATTACCGAATTTAAAACTACCTCACTGCATCGAAAGCAAAAACAGAACCAATAATTCACATCGCAATACCCACTAGATGGCGCTAATTTGATAAACATCAATAGCAAAACACAGCAATTTCACGTAAAAAAACAACAATGCTACAGGGTCAAGCAAATTTTCTTGACATTAGTTTTTTTTCCGCCAAGAATGATATTTATTGATATTTAACTTAAGTTTTTATTATCAATATGAAGTGGGCAGGTTAAGAAAGGTAGCTTTACAGAGTTTTCTTGCTTTTTCGGCTCGTGTGATTAGTTTATATTTGAAAGATGTATTATGGCAACAGGTACCGTAAAATGGTTCAATGACTCCAAGGGCTTTGGTTTTATCACTCCTGATGATGGCGGTGAGGATTTGTTCGCCCACTTCTCCGCGATCCAAATGAATGGCTTCAAGACTTTGAAAGAAGGTCAAAAAGTGTCATTTGAAGTGACTCAGGGTCCAAAAGGCAAGCAAGCTTCTAACATCCAAAATCCTTAAACCGATTTTGCAATGTTAAGAAAAAACCCGCTACGGCGGGTTTTTTTGTTTATAAATTTTATTTACTGTTAAAGCTTAGAAAATGAAACCAGCGCTACACCAGTTCTTCGTTATCGCCATGTTTTTTGTTTTATCTAACTGTGAAGCCGCTATGCAAGAAAGTCCTATGAAAGTGAAGAATGACGCGATACATCAACTTCAAACTCTTGCTAAGAAAGATAACTTTGCGCCAAACGGCGCGCTCTATACTGGTGTGCGCGATCCTTCATTAAGGGCAAACCTCAACTCTCGCTTTGGTTTGTCAATTACTCAATTCATTACCGCTGTCAAACGTAAAGCTACAAAAAGTGAGTATCTAGCACTACTTGCTTCCGAAATACGCAAATTCAAACGTGCGGAGTTAGAAACCGAAGACGCAGAACAGGTAGGGACGAATTTTGAACACATTATGGATTGCATTGGGCTAGATAGCTCGGAAGGAATATTAAACAATTGGATGTATGGCTTCGATCCGACAAAGTAATAACAAGTCAATCGATAAGGTATCTAAAAAGAAAATTTTACTTAATTATATCTTTGACGTTCATCTCTCCATCTGTCAGCCTTCTGTTGCATCTGCAGATTATTTTAAACACCCTCACCCCTGCCCCTCTCCCGCTCACGGGCGAGGGGTAAGAAACAAAAAAACCGACACAAAGTCGGCTTTTTTACTAAAACTTTGAAGCAGTTTTAAGCTTCGAAAAATTCAATTATAGGGATGCAGCGCTAGGCGCTTCCCGCATCAATACACGGGTATTGCGAGGATCGCAGTTACAGCATCTACAACGCGATGCGCCCTAGAATTGGATTTAACGACGCTTAAAACGGCAAATTCAATTATGGGGATGCAGATCTAGGCGCAAAGCACAGCCATACACAAGTATGGCGCGCATTTGCAACAACGAGCTGCGCCCCAGAATTGGATTTGCTTACATGTTGTCGATCATTACGTCACCGAAGCCTGAGCATGACACTTGCGTAGCACCTTCCATCAAGCGCGCGAAGTCGTAAGTCACTTTCTTAGAAGTGATCGCTTTTTCTGTTCAAGAAATCAACAAATCAGCCGCTTCGAACCAG
>CALKVB010000496.1 GCA_937996605.1 uncultured Oxalobacteraceae bacterium
AGATGGATTTGTTTTCCATATTATTTCCTCTTGGCGTTGCTGCTAGCCGGCACTGACGCAGGAACCGCAGAAATCACATTGCTCACTGTAGTAGGTGCTGGTAGCGCGTTCAACTCATTGGCATTTGGGTTGGACAGCTTGCCTGCAGGTAAGGCGTCGTCGATCTCATCATTTTCAGGAACCACTGCTTGCGATGCAGCCGATGATTTAGCTTTATCCTGCGGACGCTTACCTAAGATGTAGTAATCAAAGGCCTTACGCACAATAGGCGCCGCCGCTGCAGCACCTTTGCCACCATTTTCAACGATGATCGCAACCGCAATTTTCGGTTTATCGGCGGGTGCAAACGAAATGTACCAAGCATGATCGCGATACCTTTCAGCGATACGATTGGCGTCATATTTTTCGCCTTTCTTCATACCGATGACTTGTGCCGTTCCGGTTTTCCCACCTGCCACATATTCAGCGCCCAAAAACGCGGTGCGTCCCGTACCTTCTTTTGATACGCCGACCATCGCATTTTTGATAATTTCTACATTTTCTGGTTTCAGCGGAATTCGTGCACTTTCCTTAGGTACAGTCAGCACACGTTCCTTTGAGTGAGGATCTTCGATAATTTTCACCAAGTGTGGTTTCATCACTACGCCACCATTGACCAAGGTTGCCATGGCGTGTGCCATTTGTAGAGGGGTAAAAGTGTTCTGTCCTTGGCCAATCCCCAGAGAAATTGTATCTCCCGGAATCCACCGTTGTTGCGCCGGTTTCTTGAATGCTTTGCGTTTCCATTCGCTCGATGGCAACAAACCTCGTCTTTCATTTTCCAAATCGATACCTGTAATTTGGCCTAAACCAAACTGCATCATAAAATCATGCATGACATCGACACCGAGATCATTCGCTAATTGGAAAAAGTAAGTATCACAAGAATGCACCACCGCGCGATACATATCGACCATGCCATGACCACCCACTTTATCGTCATTAAAAGTATGGTTACCGAATACAAAATAACCTGGATCTGAAATCGCTTGTTGCGGTGTTCGCTTTCCAGATTCCAAGGCCAATAAAGCCATGAACGGCTTATAAGTTGAACCAGGCGGATATGCTCCAGTCAAGGGACGATTCAACAAAGGAATATCTTCGGAAGTATTGAGCTCGTGCCAGCTTTGTTGATCGATCCCTTCCACGAATAAGTTGGGATCGTAAGTGGGTTTAGAAACAAAAGCCAACACATCACCAGTCTCAGGCTCAATCGCGACCATCGCACCGCGTCTATCGCCAAAAGCATCCTCGATGACTTTTTGCAGTTCGATATCGACTGACAAAATCAAGTTCTTACCAGAGTTCGGTGCAGAACGTGAGAGCGTACGCACTGCACGTCCACCGGCAGAAATTTCAACTTCTTCAACGCCGGTCACTCCATGCAACATCTTCTCGTAACTTTTTTCCAAGCCTTCTTTACCAATGTAATTAGTGCCTTTGTAATTTGCAGCATCGTCACCATCCTCTAAATTCTCGGCTTCTTTTTTATTGATACGTCCAATGTAGCCGATCACATGCGAAGCGGTTTCACCTAAAGGATACTGACGGAATAAACGAGCTTGAATTTCAACGCCAGGAAAGCGAAAACGTTGCGCCGTGAATCGCGCCACCTCTTCATCTGACAAACGAGTACGAATCGGCAGACTCTCAAAACTTTTAGATTCTTCCATCAACTTACGCAGACGCTTACGGTGCTTAGGCTGGATATCAACTAACAAAGCAAGTTCGTCAATCAACGCATCCATGTCCATGGTAATTTTGGATGGCGTAATTTCTAAGGTATAAGCAGAAAAATTGCGCGCCAGCACTACACCATTTCGATCAAGAATCAATCCACGGTTAGGCACAATAGGTACAACCGAGATGCGATTTTCGTTAGCCTTAGTCGCATACACATCGTGCTTAATAATTTGCAGCCATACATAACGACCAATCAATACCGAAAAACAAATGGTCGCAAAGATACCGATCACCAACAGGCGCATGCGGAACAAGTACAGTTCGCGTTCGGTATTTTTTAACTCGGTCATGACTGCTTTAACAAAATGGGGTGGCTAAATTGGACGCGTTTCGTCTTTGTCGATAGGACGCCGCTGTGGCGCAAGCAACAACCACGTGGCAATCGGCCATAGTGCTGTGGTGACCACACACTCTAGAAAATAAAGCCAGCCCGGGAAGTGCGAATCGGACGAAATCACCAGTCGTACACAGAGTTTGATCACGAGAATGCCCAAAAACAGAGGGAACACTTGAAAACTCTGCACTAGAGGAGGAAACCACAACACACGGCGATGAATCGAGATCGCGAAATAAGACAAGAGCGTATAAGCTAAGGCATTTTCACCGAGATAAACGGCATCATGAACATCCATCAATAAGCCCATCGCAAAAGCGATACCAATACCGACTTTACGCGGCTGATGAATACTCCAAAACACTAAAACTAATGCCACAAAATCAGGAATACCAATCGACGATCCCCACGGTAATAGGTTCAACACAAAAGCGATGATTAAACTAAATATGATGAATAGTGGATTAACCGGCTGTAGTATGTACTGAGGATGATTCATTTGCTCACTCCTAGCGTTTAAGATCGGCTGCCGCTGGCGTGACCGGAGGAATGGCTACTGCCGACGCAGGTACTGCTGTCGGCAAGGCTTGGCTAGCACTTGTTTCGGTACGCTTAAAATCAACTGGCGCACCATCTTTTACACTGTCCTTCGTTGCGTCGCGTGTCACACGTCGATTAATTTTTTCCTTCTTGGCGCGCACATCTTCTGACTCGGGTGGAGTAATCGTGCTGGTGTCGACGAGAAGAATTAAGAGTTGTTTATGATGCTCAATTCCGGCAGCGGGAGACAACAAGACAGTCTCGAAAGTGGTAGTCGCTTTGTTATCGACTTGCGCCACCTTTGCCACTTGCAAACCTTCAGGATAAACACCATCAATCCCGGAGGTCACCAAAGTATCACCAATTTTTACATCGGCATTGGTGGTCACACGCATTTCTAAATACGGTGAACGACCACGCCCTGTAACGACACTACGCAAACCATTGCGTTCAACTTGCACCGGAATTGCTTGATTCTTATCCGACAATAAAGTGACTTCACAGGTCAATGGAAACACGCGGGTCACTTGCCCGACGACACCGCGCTCATCGATGACAGGCTGGCTCAATGCAACGCCTTGGGTCGCACCACGATTCAAAACAATTTTACGTGTTACCTCATCACGCGCATCGTACAAAATCTCCGCCATCAAGGACTTAGAATTTGTCTTGGTCTTTAACTCAAGCAGACGCCGCAATTGTGCATTTTCGGTGGCCAATGCCACATTTTGATGGAGGTTCTCAGCGTTTTGAATTTGTTGCTGCTTAAGCGTCGCCACTTCTTTTTGTAGTGCCGTTGTCGAGGCAAAATAAGTGGAGATGTTTGAAATCGCATCACGCGGAGCGAGTGCTAACATTTGCAAGGGATACAGCGCTGTACCGACTACTTGACGCAATGGCCCAAGCGACTTCATCCGAGAGTCGACCAGCAATAAGGAGAGCGAAAAGACCGTGAAAAAAACCACCTTAACGCGTGCAGACGCGCCTTGTTTAAACAACGGTGGTGGACTATGTTGCATAAGTGACGATGCCAAGCCTAGAACATTGATAGAAAACTGAAATGAGAAAACTAAAATAAGAAACTTAAAATGAGATCACGCCCTTGCGAATCTCATTTCAAATTTCTGTATTTCTGTACTACTTCCAAATGCGAAGCGAATGAAGTATTCGCCTATCATGAACTCATTTTACGAAGCCTGCCGTAGTAAGTTCATTGCGCATTTGTTTCTCAAACGAGATTCAGACGAGTTTATTCGTAAGAAAACAAAGAGCCCAATTTATCCATACGTTCTAATGCCATACCAGAACCACGCACCACGCAGGTCAATGGTTCTTCAGCAACCAACACTGGCAAGCCAGTTTCTTCCATCAAGAGACGATCCAAGTCACGCAACAAAGCACCGCCACCCGTCAACATCATGCCTTTTTCCGCGATGTCAGCACCGAGTTCTGGTGGAGTTTGTTCCAATGCATTCTTAACCGCTGAAACGATATTATTCAAAGGATCGGTCAGGGCCTCCAAGATCTCATTGCTAGAAATCGTGAAAGAACGTGGAATACCCTCTGAAAGGTTGCGACCCTTCACTTCCATTTCTTTGATCTCAGAACCCGGGAAAGCGGAGCCAATGGTTTTCTTGATTGCTTCTGCAGTTTGCTCACCGATCAACATGCCGTAATTGCGGCGAATGTAATTGACGATGGCTTCGTCGAATTTATCACCACCGACGCGCACAGAACCTTTGTAGACCATACCACCGAGTGAAATCACGCCAACTTCAGTGGTACCACCACCGATATCTACCACCATAGAACCGGTTGCGTCAGACACAGGTAAACCTGCACCAATTGCCGCTGCCATCGGTTCCTCGATCAGATACACTTGAGAAGCACCTGCGCCTAAAGCAGATTCACGAATCGCACGGCGCTCAACTTGGGTAGAGCCGCAAGGTACGCAAATGATGATACGTGGAGATGGTTTGAAAAATTTCGTGTCGTGCACCATGCGAATAAACTGCTTAAGCATTTGCTCAGTGACAGTAAAGTCAGCAATAACGCCGTCTTTCATTGGGCGAATCGCTTCGATATTGCCGGGCACTTTACCGAGCATTTGCTTCGCTTCTTTACCCACCGCTTGAATTGTTTTTTTGCCATTGGGGCCGCCTTCTTGGCGAATCGCGACGACTGAAGGTTCATCCAAAACGATGCCTTGGCCGCGCACATAAATCAAAGTATTGGCTGTACCTAAGTCAATTGCCAAATCATTAGAGAGATAACTACGAAAAAAACCGAACATAAAATCCTTGTTGTCGCTAATTTGCTAATTTGTCCAATGGCACGACAATTTCGTACCGAATCTTTTCACTCTCACCGAGAAACCAAGTGCCAGCAATGTGCCACGCGCAAATATTTTCTAAGCAACTAATGCTTTTTACATGAACTTCAAAGAAAATAAAGACCAGATAT
>CALKVB010000497.1 GCA_937996605.1 uncultured Oxalobacteraceae bacterium
AGCTCACGAACTCGATCAAAATCACGATGATTAAACTCGAATTCCTTTTCGCCGTCGCTACGCTCAGATTGCTTTGCCATTATTGGTATCCGTTATCAGAACTGAGGCTTCAACACTTTCCCCTGTTTAAAGGCAGATTTATTCCGCATGATCTAATAATCCCATTTCTGGGCTCGACATCAATTTTTCGATATCGACTAAGATCAGCATTCTTTCATCTAAGGTACCTAAACCAATCAAAAAGTCATCGTTAAATGTTGTGTTCATTTCAGGTGCTGGCCTAACTTGTTCAGGCAACAAGGTCATGACATCAGAGACACTGTCAACTACCATACCTACGACGCGAGTACCAATATTGAGAATAATCACGACGGTCAACTGATCATATGTCGGCGTACCAAGATTAAACTTAATTCGCATATCAACAATTGGCACAATAATCCCGCGAAGATTAATCACACCCTTCAAAAAATCAGGTGCATTTGCAATTCGTGTCACAGCTTCATAGCCACGAATTTCTTGCACTTTCAAAATATCAATGCCGTACTCTTCGCTGCCCAACGTAAATGCCAAGAACTCATGTCGAGTGATCTCACCCTCGTCTTGCTCACCACCTGCATTTTTTGTGTTAACGCCCACGCTTTGTACCATGATAGTTTCCTCGCTTAAAACTCAAGTCAGCAAAATTTATCTTACCGCACGTAATAAAGCTGCCACATCCAAAATTAACGATACCCCGCCATCACCAAGAATTGTTGCCCCTGAAATACCAGGAATCTTGCGATAATTTGATTCGATATTTTTCACTACAACCTGCTGTTGTCCGACCAAGTCATCAACAAACAACGCGGCTTTCTTCCCATCCACTTCAACAATTACCGTAATACCATTCGATGGATCTACATGACGTGGAACGATGTTGAAACTTTCGTATAGGGGAATCAATGGTAAATATTCTTGTCGGATTTTAATAACCCGCCCTTTACCGTTAATTTCTTTAATATCTTCGCGCTGTGGCTGCAATGATTCAACCACAAAGCCCAAAGGTAAGATATAAATCTCATCTCCCACTTTAACTGACATACCATCAAGAATCGCCAAAGTGAGAGGAAGTGAAATAGTGATCGTAGTTCCGAAACCGCGCGCCGATTTAATGTCGACCACGCCCCCCATTTGAGTGATATTTCGTTTGACCACATCCATACCGACGCCACGACCAGAAACGTCTGTTACCACTTCTGCCGTCGAAAAACCAGGGGCAAAAATTAACTGCCAAACATCTGAATCCGACATGGAATCGGACACTGCTAATCCATTCTGCTTAGCCTTCGCCAAGATTTTCTCGCGATGTAAGCCGCCTCCATCGTCACAGACTTCAATAACAATATTTCCACCCTGATGTACCGCAGATAATGACAGCTTACCTGATTCACTTTTTCCATTCTCGACCCGCGTCGCTGGCATTTCAATACCATGATCAATACTGTTGCGAACTAAGTGAGTTAAGGGATCAACGATACGTTCAATCAAACCCTTATCGAGTTCAGTCGACGCACCATAGGTAACAAACTCGACCTTCTTACCAAGCTTCGTCGCCAAATCACGCACCATGCGCGGGAATCGTGAAAACACATAATCCATTGGCATCATACGAATCGACATGACTGCTTCTTGCAGATCTCGAGTATTACGAGTCAAATGAGCGACGCTACTAAGCAAGCGTTCGTTCGAAACAGGATCAAGGTCTTGAGTTCGCTGGGTGAGCATTGCTTGAGTAATCACCAATTCACCAATTAAATTAATGATCTGATCAACTTTTTCGATTCCGACTCGAATGGTTGAAGACTCTTGCGAACTGGCACTCTTTTCAGCCTCTTTCTTCACCGAGACTTTCGCTGCTGGTGTCGGTGGTGGAGCGGCCTCTACCGGCTTTGCTGCCACCTCAGGCGCTGCAGTTTCGGGTGGGAACATGGCGTCCAGTGGTTCAAAGAAGCCATAACCTAAATCATCCTCGCTCGGCTGCGCCGCAGCAACGATAGCCTCTTCTGTTATTGTTAGTTTGTCCGCATCGGTGATAAAGGAGCAAACAGCCAAAATATCATCTTGACTGCCGTTGGTCTTAAGGTAAATGGACGATTTACCATCTGCATTTTTTTCACTTTGTGCGTGCCCTAATAGGCCTAATTCTGATGTGAGTAACTTCAGATCGTCATCGTTAACATCAGTAAAATTAACCCGAAACGCACAATGATAAGTTTCGCTTGTTTCCGCGACATTGTTCACAGGTGCCAAATTCGCTACTGGAGCAGCTTTTGCAGCGATTTCTCCTTGCACAAACGACTGTAATAACATTCGCACATCACCTACCGCGTCAAGATCTACCGCGGTGCCATGGCGATGACCGTCCAGTTGCATTTTTAAAACATCTTTCGCTGCCAAAAAAGCATCGACATGGTCAGCAGTAAGTGCCATTTCCCCTTTACGAATCTTGTCGAGAAGATTTTCCAGAATGTGCGTTACCTCGGTCATATCGGTCAAACCAAAGGTCGATGCCCCCCCCTTAATCGAGTGGGCTGCACGAAAAATAGCATTGAGATCCTCAGGGTCTGGCGATGAAACGTCGACACCCAATAACAACTTTTCTTTCTCAGCCAGTAGCTCTTCCGCTTCATCAAAAAACACCTGAAAGAACTGACTCATGTCAATCGTCATTATCCCACCCCATTATTTACTCGAATGATCTCGCAAATATGCGTCTAGATTAGCCAATCACTTTTTTGACAACTTCTGTCAGCTTCTGAGGATCAAATGGCTTAACTAACCAACCATTGGCACCTGCAGCACGCCCCTTAGCTTTCATGTCGTCACTGGACTCAGTTGTTAGCATCAGAATCGGGACTCGCTGATAGGTTGCTAAAGCGCGAAGCGACTTAATCAAAGTCAAGCCATCCATGCGAGGCATATTTTGGTCAGTCAATACGAGATCAACTACTTGATTTTTTGCTTTCTCCAAGCCATCCTGCCCGTCGACGGCTTCGATCACTTGATAGCCGGCAGCCTTCAAACTAAATGCCACCATTTGGCGCAAGGAACCTGAATCATCCACTGCTAGTATTGTCTTAGCCATCATTACTCCATTATTGAAAATTGAGAAAATTCTCAGTTCTATCACTTATCAAAACAATTCAATATCGCCACTGTCCAAATGTTGTTGGTTCACTGTTTTTCGCAGTAAGCTTTTCAGCTCAATACTTTGACGTTGCAAGCGCTCTGTTATTTCCGACAATACACCAGCAATTTCTTCATTGCCGCCATCATGCGGAATATCATTTCCAACATCTAAAGTTGAAAGCAATTCGCGCAAACCTGCACTTCGCTGTACCGTTCGAGAAATCAATTGACTGGTAAGATCTTGAAACTGCAAACTTGTCACAGCGCGATTAATATGCAAAGCAATATCCGCCTGAATCTGCGCTAACTTGTCGACACTTTCTTGCGGCACTTTGCCATCGCTTACGATTTCACGTATGTGCTCTTCTTGCACGGTAAGCGAACTATGCAAATCAAGGAAACTAGCGCCAAGTTTTTCAATGGCTTCGGCTAATAAAAGCGTAGTCTGTACGAGATCAGTTTCAACCTCGACTAAATGATCAACACCGTGGTCAGAAACGCCAGCCAGCAGTTCCTTTACCCGAGATCCCAACATCTGTTTCTTCGACATCTTTAGCATCCCATTCTGCAACGTTACAGTTGCAATCTTTTGAGCAATCAATGAATTACTTTACTTTTTTGGTTCGGTTATTACATCAACTTGCTTACCAATATCGATTTCACCGCCATCTTGCGATGCCGATAATTCAGCTTTTTTATTCATGACGATGATACTAATACGGCGATTGATAGGATTGAGAGGATCAGCTTTATCAAATAAAACGGACGACGACAGCCCAACAATTCGCAACACTTTAGTCTCATCCATTCCACCGTAAATTAATTCACGACGTGAAGCATTTGCGCGATCAGCTGACAACTCCCAATTGCTATACCCCTTTTCACCACGACCATAGGGCGCAGCATCGGTATGTCCAGACAGACTAATTTTGTTAGGAACTTCGTTCAATGCCAAACCAATTTCATGCAAGATCTCTTTGGTATATGGTTGCAATTCTGCATTACCGGATGCGAACATTGGTCGATTCTTTTCAGATCGGAAGAGCGTCGTGTAG
>CALKVB010000498.1 GCA_937996605.1 uncultured Oxalobacteraceae bacterium
CAAGCACGTCCTGAAACAGTGAAGTCGCAGCAAAAATCTACTGACGCACAACAACGTTTTAAACTTAAAGGCACGGGTACGGTTTTGGTGTCTGGTCGTGCGATTGGTCAAAAAATTGGTGCTGGACGCGTGCGTGTGATTCATGATCCATCCGAAATGGAACGTGTACAACCAGGTGACGTTTTGGTCGCCGATATGACGGACCCCAATTGGGAACCTGTCATGAAACGTGCTTCCGCAATTGTGACCAACCGTGGTGGTCGTACCTGCCACGCTGCGATTATCGCGCGTGAGCTTGGTGTACCTGCTGTTGTTGGTTGTGGCGATGCGACTGACATGTTGAAAGATGGAACGCTGGTGACTGTCTCTTGCGCTGAAGGCGATGAAGGCAAAATTTATGATGGTTTGTTAGAAACCGAAGTGACTGAAGAGGTTCGTGGTGAACTGCCGAAATTGCCACTGAAAATTATGCTCAATGTGGGTAACCCTCAGTTGGCATTCGACTTCCAATCAGTTCCTAATGAAGGCGTGGGCTTGGCGCGTTTGGAATTTATTATCAATAACAACATTGGTGTACATCCAAAAGCGATTTTGGAATACCCAAACATTGATCCAGATTTGAAGAAAGCAGTGGAGTCAGTGGCGCGTGGTCATGCATCTCCGAAAGCTTTTTACGTTGATAAGTTGGCGGAAGGCGTTGCGACGATCGCTGCTGCTTTTTGGCCTAAAAAAGTCATTGTCCGTTTGTCTGATTTCAAATCGAACGAGTATAAGAAACTAATTGGTGGCACGCGCTATGAGCCGGATGAGGAAAATCCTATGCTCGGTTTCCGTGGTGCTGCCCGTTATTTAGCGAATGATTTTGCTGAATCGTTTGAAATGGAATGTACTGCGATGAAGCGCGTACGTAATGAGATGGGGCTTACCAACGTTGAATTGATGATTCCTTTTGTACGTACTTTAGGTCAAGCCGAAAAAGTCGTTAATTTGCTCGCAAAAAATGGTTTGAAACGCGGAGAAAACGGATTGCGCTTGATTATGATGTGCGAAGTGCCATCAAACGCGATTCTGGCAGATGAATTCCTTGAGTATTTTGATGGGTTCTCTATCGGCTCTAACGATTTGACGCAGTTGACTTTGGGGCTGGACCGCGACTCTGGTATGGAATTGTTAGCTGCGGACTTTGATGAACGTGATCCTGCGGTAAAAGCTATGTTGTCTCGGGCTATTTCTGCCTGCCGTAAAGCTGGAAAATACGTCGGCATATGTGGCCAAGGTCCATCTGATCACCCAGACTTTGCAGAATGGTTGATGCAAGAAGGAATTGAATCGATTTCGCTGAATCCTGATTCTGTTGTGGATACTTGGAAAAAGTTAGCGAAATAGAGATTTAAGTCTTGGTTTAATTTTGCTAAATGATAAATGGCGTGTGAATGCAGTTCACACGCCATTGTTGTTTTTGAGGTCGATTAAGATGTATGTCATGTACCTGTCATATTTCACCGCTAACATTCACCGCAATTTAACAAGAAGAATAAAAACATCGAAACTCAATTTGCCCGATCATACGAAACCCTCCACACAAAATGTGTCGAGGGTTTTTTTGTTTTTAAATTACCGATGTTTTTAGCGTTATGATTAGGCAAACTAATGACTTGCAAAAAAGGAGAAGAAAATGGATGCATGGATGATCTGGCTAATACTCGCTGGCCTGGTTGTAATACTAGAACTTTTTACCGGGACTTTTTATCTATTGATGATTTCCATCGGCTTGCTGGCCGGTGCTGCAGTAGCTGCAATTGGATTTAGTTCTCCGTATCAGCTATTAGTTGGGGCGCTAGTTGGGTCGATTTCGACAATAAGTCTACATTGCAGTCGCTTTGGCTGGAAACAGCGCGGGGAGGTATCTCGTGACCCGAATGTGAATATTGATATCGGGCAGCAATTGACCGTGATGGAGTGGATAGAAGTCACACAAGGCAAATTTACAGCACGTACGAAATATCGTGGCGCGTTGTGGGATGTGGAGTTGCACCAAGGTCGCGCTGAAGCAGGTGTGTTTGAAATTGAAGAAGTGGTAGGAAGCAGATTGATTGTAAAGTCTGTTGGTTGATCAAATCGTAGTTAATTATATCGATACGTAGAAATTGAATATCTACAACGAGTCACAAGAAAAATAAGGAAATGAAATGGAAAATTCAACATTTGTAGTCTTCGTATTATTCGTATTAGCCTTGGTCTTTATCATGAAGACTGTGAAGGTCGTGCCGCAACAAGATGCTTGGGTGGTTGAACGTCTTGGTAAATATCATGCCACTTTGGCCCCCGGCCTTAATATCGTCGTGCCTTTTGTTGATCGTATCGCCTATAAGCACGTATTGAAGGAAATTCCACTTGATGTTCCACCTCAGGTTTGTATTACCAAAGACAATACGCAATTGCAGGTCGACGGTATTCTTTACTTTCAGATTACTGATGCGATGCGCGCCTCCTACGGTTCTTCCAATTACATTGCAGCGATTACGCAATTAGCGCAAACAACCTTGCGTTCTGTGATTGGTAAAATGGAACTCGATAAGACCTTTGAGGAGCGTGATCATATCAATACCACGATCGTGAATGCTATCGACGAATCTGCAGCAAATTGGGGTGTTAAAGTTTTGCGCTATGAAATTAAAGACTTAACGCCACCGAAAGAAATTTTGCATGCAATGCAGGCACAAATTACTGCAGAGCGGGAAAAACGCGCTTTGATTGCAGCTTCCGAAGGACGTAAGCAAGAGCAAATCAATATCGCTTCTGGTGAACGAGAAGCGGCAATTGCGAAATCAGAAGGTGAGATGCAAGCATCAATCAATAAAGCACAGGGGCAAGCTGCCGCAATTTTAGCCATTGCAGATGCAAGCGCAGAGGCGATCCGTAAGACAGCCTCTGCGATCCGTGAGCCGGGCGGGGAAGATGCTGTTAATTTGAAAGTGGCCGAGCAATATGTGGCCGCGTTTGCGAATTTAGCAAAAACGAATAACTCGATTATCGTGCCTGCGAATATGAGTGATATGAGTGGATTAATCGCAAGCGCAATGCAAGTGGTTAAAGCACAAAAGTAGAGACTTATGATCTCAATGCGTAAGGTCTGATCTAACAGTTCCGGCAATTAAATTGTAGTTGCCCATGTCACTTTGACGCCTTGTTTCTTTCTGATAGGAATGAGGCGTTGTTGTTTTTGAAATCTCCCTGTTGTTAATTTTATTACTTGCTTTTATACTATTTTTGATTCGTGCACCTTAACTCTTAATTTATTTTTTAAGGAGTAAGTATGAAACTCATTAATAGTAGAAGGAACTTCTTTTTTCAGTTTGGATTGTGCTTACTCGGCGGTCTCACAAACAAAGCATTTGGCGTGCAATCGCGTGAGCATGCTAAAGAAGTCAAACAACATAGAACTGTGCAAGAAGCGTTAAATCAGTCGGAACTATCGCTCAGCCTTCCGAAAACTTTAGTAAATTTAGATCATCTCAAGGCTCTGCCATCCGCCTATCTTGTGAGCGAAAAGCTCGATGGGGTCAGAGCATACTGGGACGGTAGTGCACTTTTCTTTCGTAGTGGACGGCAAATTCAGTGTCCTTCATGGTTCACGCAAAGCTTTCCTAAATTTCCTATCGATGGTGAGTTATGGATGGGGCGCCGAGACTTCGAAATACTCTCTGCTGCGACCCGGCGACAACATGCTGACGATAACGAATGGCGGCAAATTAAGTATTGCTTGTTTGAATTGCCAAATGGAACGGGAACTTATCAGCAAAGAGTGCAGGATTTACAGAATTTGTCGCAGCAACTCCAAATTCCATGGTTGAAAGTTATTGAACAACAGAGATTTGAAAGCAAAGAGAAGATTCATCAATTTTTTTTAAGCCTCATAGCCGCGGGTGCGGAAGGTATCGTGCTTCATCAAGCCGATGCGATTTACGAAGGCAAACGCAGTGACAAAATATTTAAATTTAAGCCTTACTTTGACGCGGAAGCGCTAGTCGTAAAACATTTACCTGGCACAGGAAAATTTCAAAATATGATGGGCGCTCTGTTGGTGGAAGACCGATCTGGTAAGCGCTTTCGCTTGGGCTCTGGATTTGATATTGATCATCGCAAGTTGCCTCCACCGGTAGGTACATGGCTTACTTTTCGCTACCGAGAAGTGACAGGTAACGGCACCCCAAGGTTCGCGACGTT
>CALKVB010000499.1 GCA_937996605.1 uncultured Oxalobacteraceae bacterium
AAAAAACGAGAGCAGCGTGAAAAGCATGAAAGCGCGGGTGTTTCACAGCAACCTCGTATCTCTGCGGAAATGAAACCTAGGATTGATGAATTAAACCGATTACCGGCCCCAACGCCTGAGGAAATAAGAAAGCTACTTGAGGCAATGCATGGTGTTGGACAAAAAGATCCATGGCCAATTCCTTGTCTTTATCTGCCAGGTAGCGAACGTTTACCTGTTGACAAAGCGCTGTTCACTTTTAATCCTTCACGTTATTCAGTCGCAATTTTTTCGAATAAGGAACGAGCCGCATATGATCGTGTTGCGAATAAGACTTTGCCATACTTGAACATGCTTGAGCGACTTGGAATTTTGAGTAAAACGGTGATTCGTGATTCACTCGGAAAAGGAAGTGATGCCGAGAGTAAGTACGATACATTTGTGTATAAACTTGCGTCGCCTTACGAGAACCGAATTCATCCAAACTATCCATATTGCTTCCCGCTGGGGAAGCCAGTCGTTGAATTTGTAGATATTCAAATCGCCGAGAGCGATGAAAATGGGTTTCCCAATTCCTCGTTTAGATACAAACTAAAGGTAATGTACAAAAGCCCACCGACTTGGATGCGAGATGCTCAACTAATGGATGAGTGGGCCGATTTGCGCGGCGTCATTGAACATGGTGTGGCATGCGAGGGTAAGTTCAACTTTAATAGAAAGACTAGAGAACAACGTAGTGGTAGTGGATCGTGTTGGTTGGCATTTGATAGTTATTATGAGAACTACTAAGTTTCGTAGTTACGGCGAGCATCGATAAAACCAAGGAGATACTGGACAGTGCGTTATGCAATTAAGCAGCGTGGCACTAGTCGGGAAACAAGTCTAAATCGAACATCCGTAAGGTGCGTGATACCTCCAATTAAAATAGCTCAAGCCGGCAAACAAAAACGAAAACATGTTCCGCCGCCTTCTCGAGGTAGGCAGCGAACTTCGCCCTTATGGCGTTCTGCGATTTGTTTGACTAGGCTAAGCCCGAGGCCGACGCCGCCATTGGTTTCGCTACTTCCATGTAGACGGTAGAAGGGTTCAAAGATACGATCGCATTGGTCGATTGGTATGCCCGGGCCGCGGTCGCAAACTTCTACAATCCATTGTGATGCTTCGCTACGTAGGAATACTTCGATCAGGTGTTGATTGCCGTAACGCTGAGCGTTTTCTAACAGGTTCCTGATTAAGCGGCGTAGTAGCTTTGCATCACCTTGTATGTTGCTCACTGCCTGCATTGAATTTGGAGTTAAATCTAAGGTGAGCTCGGCGTCGACACGTGCGGTTTCTTCTGCAAGCAGCGCAAGTAGATCGACACTGTCTCGTTCTGGTAGGAGTTCTTTGCTCGCTTCTAAGCGGCTGCTCAGTAATATCTCGTCGATCAATTGATCGAGTTCTTGAATATTTGTTTTGAGCTCTTGGCGCAAGTGTTCAGGCGCGTTCTCCTTCATTAATTCCGTCGCCATGCGAATACGCATTAGAGGGGAGCGTAATTCATGAGAGGCATTGGCGAGTAGTGATTTTTGTGCATGCATCAAGGCTTCGATTTGCGCACTGGCTTGATTGAAGCTTTGTGCTAAGCGTGCCACTTCATCATTTCCTTCGACTGCGACACGAGTGCCGAGTTTGCCTTGGCCCAAGGCTTCGACACTCGCTTGTAGGTGTTCTAGTCTTTTCGTCAGGCGTCGCACTAAAGGGTAGGAGCCCAATGCGATGCCGAGTATGACCAATAGGGCGCCGATCATTTGCATGCCGGATGGCGTATAAATGCGGCGCCCTAGATCAACGATGATCCAGCGTTGGTCTTTGAGCTGGATGGCAACTTTATCTGGTACGGTGGCGTACCAACCTAAACGAATATTCGAGGGCAAGTGGCGCGGTGCTTGTGGTTTGGTAGAACTACTCAAACTGCCATCGCGATTAAAAACCGTGATGTCATTGTCCATCCAAAATCCCCATTCCTTAATTGCTTTGCGTTCTGCGGTTTTATCTGGGCTTTCGGGCGGGATCACACTTGAGGCAATATAGGAAAAATTTTCCATATTGCGTTTAAAATTATCGGTGTCATTCATCGCCATTTGAATTAATACATACAAAATAATGGTGCTTACCACCAAACTAGCCAGCACCGCTAAGTACACGCGTAAATAGAACTTGAGCGACCAGGCGTTGCGCAACCGTCGAAAGCTTGAGACAAAAAAATTAAGCATCTTGTGCCTTCGAAAAAACGTAACCAGCGCCACGTACGGTGATGATACGTTTAGGTTGTTTGGGCTCGATTTCGATTGCAGCGCGTAAGCGACCAATGTGCACATCGATAGTGCGATCAAAGGCATTCAAAGCTTCACCCTTGACCGCATCAAGTAGAAAATCTCGTGATAAAACACGGCCGGCGTTTTGCGCCATCACCACTAAGAGATCAAATTGATAGCCAGTG
>CALKVB010000500.1 GCA_937996605.1 uncultured Oxalobacteraceae bacterium
ATTTATACATTCAAGAGGATATTTGCCTAATCAGACAATACATAAAATAGTTGGGCCCAGAGACCCAATCAAAGAATGTGACGAAGTTACTTCCCCCACGAATCCTTCAAAGTAGTAACCCGATTAAACACCGGCTTACCCAAAACAGAATCCACACGATCCGCCACAAAATACCCATGGCGTTCAAACTGCAAACGCGTATCTGGCTCCACGTTGACCATGCCTGGTTCCACATAAGCACGAATCGTTTCTAACGATGACGGATTCAACAAAGCCATAAAGTCTTTGCCGCCTGCATCTGGGTTTGCGTCGGTGAACAAGCGGTCGTACAAGCGGACTTCGACTTCTAAGGAGTCAGACACGCTGACCCAGTGGATGTTGCCTTTGACTTTGTAATTGGCGCTGCCTTCTGTGCCGGATTTACTGTCGGGGAAGTAGTTGCAGTGGACCGCAACCACATTGCCATTTTCATCTTTGTCGCAGCCAGTGCATTCGACCACGTAGCCGTAACGCAAGCGCACTTTGTTGCCTGGGAAGAGGCGGAAGTAGCCTTTTGTTGGTTCCTCCATGAAGTCTTCTTGTTCTATCCACAGTTCTTTGCTGATCGTGAATTCACGGTTGCCGAGCTCTGGGTGGTGTGGATGGATAGGTGCGGTACAAGCTACTGCTTCACCTTCTGGGAAGTTGTCGATGATCAGTTTGAGTGGACGCAAGACGGCCGTGGCGCGTGGTGCTTTCGGGTCGAGGTCGTCACGCAATGCGCCTTCTAATGTGCTGTAGTCGATCCAGCCGTCGGACTTAGAAACACCGATGCGGTCGCAGAAGAGTTGAATCGCTTCGGGTGTGTAGCCGCGACGACGGATACCGACGATGGTCGGCATGCGTGGGTCGTCCCAACCGCTGACGATGTTTTGTTCGACGAGTTGGCGCAGCTTACGTTTGGACGTGACGACGTAGGTCAAATTCAAACGCGCGAATTCGTATTGTTGTGGCACCGGTTGTTTGAAGAAACCACCTTCGGCGGCACGGGCGATGATCCAGTCGTAGAACGGACGGTGATCTTGGAATTCCAAAGTACAAATCGAGTGCGTGATGTTTTCAATCGCGTCTTCGAGTGGATGCGCGTAATCATACATCGGGTAGATGCACCATTTGTCGCCAGTATTGTGGTGATGCGCATGACGAATACGATAGATCGCTGGGTCGCGCATGTTCATGTTTGGTGATGCCATGTCGATCTTGGCGCGCAAGATGTGGGCGCCATCGGCAAATTCACCAGCCTTCATGCGGCGGAATAAATCTAAAGATTCAGCTGCTGGACGATCGCGGAAAGGCGAGTTCACACCCGGCTTGGAGAAGTCACCACGATTCGCGGCCATGTCTTCAGCGCTTTGGCTATCGACATAGGCGTGCCCCGCTTCGATTAAGTATTCGGCGATCGCGTAGAAGGTGTCGAAGTAGTTGCTGGCGTAGTAGAGGTGGCTGCCGCCAGTGTAGGTTTCGCCAGCCTTCTCGCCATAGTTCCAATCGAAGCCCAACCATTTGACACTGTCCATGATGGTGTCGACGTATTCTTGATCTTCTTTTTCTGGGTTGGTGTCGTCGAAACGCAAGTGGCAGCGACCTTGGTAGTCACGCGCTAAACCGAAGTTTAAACAAATCGATTTGGCATGACCGATGTGCAAATAGCCATTCGGTTCAGGCGGAAAACGCGTGATCACATTGGGCAAGCCGTCGCGCGTGTATTTGCCGTCGGCCAGATCGCGGTCGATGATGCCGCGCAAAAAGTTGGAAATGACAGGAGCTTCTGCGTTTTTGTTGTTAGGTTTATTACTCATTGCGGAATTCTTTGTAAAAGGATTTTAAATACTTGATTGGCAAGCATTTTACCGCAGGGCAAAGGGTTTATGGCATTCACCAGCGACTATGAACAGGGCTTTTGAGGAAAACGTCGGTTTTTGGGGGGATTTGTCGGGGAAATGTGGGGTGTTGGTGGTGGGGTTTCGTAGGTGGTTGGGGTGTTTTTGCTTGTCATTCCCGCGTGAGCGGGAATCTAGTGGCGTTTGTTTCTGATGCTCAAGTTGCAAAGACACTGGGCTCCTGCCTTCGCAGGAGCGACGGTGGGGCGTCAATTTACCTGTTCCGACTGCGCTAATTTGTGGTGCACTCTGAACATCTCTAGGCATTGTCATTCCCACGTGGGCGGGAATCCATTGACTCGAAGTTCGAAGGAAATGATTGAAAGTGGATTCCCGCTTTCGCGGGAATGACGAGTGTGGTGGTGGGTGAATAAGAGACCATCTTTGCCCATGCACCTTAATTCACTTAACGGTTTGTCAGCGGAATTGCCTTATTATTCCCTTCTTTCTCAGGTCGGAGAAGGGACTTGAGCTCCGTTACCATGAGTTTTTTGGTTGAAGTGACGTTGCGCTCCTGCCTTCGCAGGGGCGACGGTGGGGTGTCAATTTACCTGTTCCGATGACGCTAATTTGCGGTGCATTCTGAACATCTCTAGGCATTGTCATTCCCGCGTAGGCTGGAATCCAGCGGCGTTTGTTTGACTTGGTTGGAGCTTGAGATGCTGCGCTCCTACCTTCGTAGTAGATACTTCCGAATAGCAACGAGATTTACTTCGGTGCCTCTATACAGCTGTCGTGCATGCAGGCACCTGGGCGGTTTGCGCCTATTTTGACTGCCGCAGCCCATAGTTTTTTATTTTTGCTGTCGGCAAACCGTGCGCAGACGAGGATGAGTTTTTCTTGATCGTTGTCCCACACGTATTCTTTGTAGGCGAGACCTTCTTCGCTGTTGTCGAATGGGCCGTAGGGTTTGCCGTGGCGTTTGTTGAGTTCAGCCAAGATCGGTTCACAGCGCGGGTTTTGATTAAATGGGTTGCGATAGTAGCTGTCTGGCTTGTTGGGGTCACGTGCCATTTCAAAAATCATTTGTGCGACATGTGGTTTTGTGTTGTGCATAAAGATGACGCCAGAGGTGACGCCATCTTGAATATCTTCTTTGGCGATACGCACATAAGTGCTGTTTTGATTCACTTCCACTGTGGAATGTGGAAAAGATCGTTTTAATTGATCGGTGCTGCTGTTGAGAGTGAATCCGCCAAAAGAAAATTGTTGTGTTTGGGCCGCCGCGGTGAATGCAATGAAGGTGATGGCGACAGCGCATAAGAAGAAAATACGTTTCATATCTTTGCTCTTTTTAATTACAAAATCGGTGAATTCTATTGTAGGCCGTTGCCCGCTCATATTTAGCTCAGCAGAAAAGTGAATCTGCGCGAGTTTAGTCTTTTCGTCAAACTATTTGCGGTTCGTCGAATCTGGCGGCTGAATCGATACGATGGTGGTGCATTAGGGAAGCGGGTCGATACAGGCTCTACGCTTACAGCCTGAACCTGGTGGGTTCCGGCTAATCTGAACCGCTCGAGCAAAAGTCTTTTTGCTTTTATTTGCAATATATCTCGCGCAAAAAAGAACCAGCTTTTCTTGATCGGTCTCCCACAGATAGTGCTTGTAAATCAAACCTTCCTCTCCCCCGTCTTCAGGAAGGATCGGAGCGCCGTATCGTTTGATGAGAGGGTTGAGCACCGTTTCGCATCGTGGGTGTTGGTTAAATTCATTGCGATAATAATCGGCATCCTTTTTTGGATCGATGTCGTACGAGAAGTGCAGTTGAGCGAAATCAGCTTGATTTTTATGTTTGAAGATAGAGCCATAGGTGACAAGATCTTTTCTATCCTGTGGTGCGATCGTAAAGCTGTCGCTGTAATCACTATGCTGAATCACTGAGTTCGGAAAGGCTTTCTTTTGATCTGCCTCACTCATCATCAATTGGAAGCCACCGAAACTAAAGCTTTGTGATTTTGCAGGTCTCGGAGTTTGCGGCGGTGTCTGTGTTTGCGCTTTGGTTGATGTTTGGGCACGGGATGGAACACATAGCGCTAGGTACATGAAGAGTATCAAGAAAATTATTCGCATGCTAGGAGCTCGCTCAGAGTTTGTGGTTTCAGTTTGTGTTTAATCGAGGTTCTAAATTACGCATTTTTCAATGTTGTGTTGTACGCAGTAATTGCACAGTTTGGTTTAGTTCTTGGATTGTTCCGACGCGCCCATGCACACTCACAATACGTTCAGGCTGAATCGCCAATTGCGTGATTTTTTCTTGTAGTTCACGATTTACAGGAAACCCAACTGGAGCAGGTCCGACTTCGGGCATCATGAAAAAGTCGCCTTGAAATAGAGTATTTGACTGAGCGTCGTAGGCGATCAGCATATCAGAGGCGTGCGAGCTCGGCGCGGGGATGATACGTATAATACGGCCGCCGAGATCGATATTTTGTTCGATGCTCAACTCGGTGCTGATTGCATTGAGTTTGTCACCGAGTTGGCGTTGGATGGCTTGTTTAGCGTCTTTACCTACCCAAATTTTGGTCGTTTCTTGAGCCAATTGGGAGCCACCGCCAATATGGTCGCGGTGCGTATGTGAGAAAACTATATGTGAGATCGCTTTATTCGGCGCGGTTGTTTCAATTAGTTTCTTAATTTGTGCGATTTCGTTCGGAAAAAAAGGTACATCAAACACGGCGATACTTTGTTCACCGACGACAAAATGCATGTGATAGCCCGATGCAGAGCCATTGATGCGAAACACGCCAGCGGCGAGATTTTCTACACGCAATGGGCCTATTGGCGTTTTATCTTGGTAACCGTTTGGAGCTTGAAATTCGAGCGCTTGATTGTCGTTGAACCTGTTCAGTTTGACTGTATCCCATTGCGCCAGCAATTTATCTCCGAGATTGACGCTTAGCATCGGTGATGTTGTTCCGTTCTGGCCGGATGTTTGTCCGTGGTAGTAATAGCTGAAGGTGCTGCTTCGTGCGCTGACCACGGTTTGAGTTTGCTTATCAATCACCATGGTGGCAGCGCGCCCCGCTTGGTCGGTGAAACTTTCAAACTGATATTTTGCTTGCCATTCGTTTGGCGTATCGATCGCTTTCAGATCTTTGGCACTACTCAGTAAAAGTTGTGGATCGAGGAAGAATGCTTCGGCGCGAATCTCGCTCGCAGTTTTGGCGTCAAGTTGATCGATTTCAGTGCCCGTACGCCAGCCCAGCATGTCGTACGCACGTGCTCCTTGAGCATTGCCTATAGTCAGAAAACGAAATTCGATACCACCCGGATATAGCGTGCTTGATATTTGCTTGAATTGATTATTAGACCCTAATTTGATTTGATAACTAGAGGGCACAGTGAGCACACTTTGCTGAGGGCTGGCTGCTTGGTGGGGCGCAAAACGTTGTCCTTGTAATTGAATGTCTATATTCTGTGCTTGGCTCGTGCAAGTGATGGCGAAAGTAATGGTGGAGAAAACGAATTTTTCCAATAAAGATTTTATAGTTTGATTCATGAGACGATAGTGTAAGGCGGGTGAAAAAATGGAATGAGGGGAGAGCAATTAAAGTAAAACATAAAAAACTTAAGCAGAAAATTGGGCGCGAACCGCATCGATATAGCGTTCACTGACAGGTACTTCACCGCCACCAAATAAGGCTAATTGATATACACCGTCGCCAGCCACACGCACTTGTTGCATTTGTTGAATTCGTACCATGGCAGTACGATGAACCCGCATAAAATCTTTCGGGTTAAGACGTTTTTCTAATTCACTTAAGGTAATGCGATGCAAGACCACGCGTTGTGGCAGATGCAGTTCTACGTAATTGCTAGCGCTACTAATCCACAATACATCACGTAATTTGACACATTCCATTTCGCCCACCGAGCGTACGATTACTTGTTCGAGATATTGCGGTGCTGTAGAGGGCGAAGTTTGATTTGTCGCGACATTCTGATCTTGCTGTGTGGTGATAAATTCACTTAGCGCTGCGCGATAACCATTTCTTTGCGTGAGCATTTCACATGCGCGATCTATTGCCTCGTTAAAGCGACGCGAATTGAAGGGCTTAAGCAAATAGTCAAGTGCATGAACCTCGAACGCGTCGACCGCATGACTGTTATACGCGGTAACAAAAATGATTAATGGTGGATGTTCCATAGCACTAATGCTACGGGCCAAGCTAATGCCATTTTCTTTCGGCATTTGAATATCGAGAAAAACCACATCAACTTGGTTTTGCATTAAATAATCACGCGCGCTACCCGCATTACTAAACTCGGCTTGCACTTGCCACGATTGCTCTTTACTGAGTTTGCCAAGCGCGTAGCGTAAGGCGATGCGTCCCGGTTCTTCATCATCGACGATGATGGCACTGACATGGCGGATGCGATCGATACTATCGGCGCTGGCAATGGTATCGGTGGCGGATGGCGGGGTTTGCATACGTATGAAAGTCTAAAAGCTGTAAATTCGATTAATGGTTAGTAATGCTTATTAATGCTTATTAATGGCAATTATTTGCTGCTCATGGCTGTTAGCCGACTTCGTGATATCGATAGGAATATACAGGTGCACATGAAAACGCTGCTGTTTAATTTCGGTATCAAGTTGCGCCAGTGTGCCGTAAGCAATGTGAAGTCGGGCGCGCGTATTACGTAGGCCAAGCCCAGCGCCGGGGTTAGGTTTAGATAAGCTTTCTTGTGGCAGTGGATTGCTGATGTGCACATGAAGTTTCTCACCCTCAAGCTGCAACTGTAGTCGGATGTCGCTGGTCTCTTGATGCGTATCGAGATCATGTCGAATTGCGTTTTCGATTAAGGGCTGCAGCAGCAGCGGTGGACATGCGATTGAACGTAATTCGACGCTCAGTGGAGTGATATGTAGCTGCAAGCGCGTACCATAACGTAGGCTTTGTAGCTGTAAATAATCTTCAACAAATTGCATTTCTTGTTCAAGCGCTACCCAATCTTGTTCAGAAGCAGTGAGGGCATAGCGTAATAGTTCACTCAATCCATTAATGCCATCTAAGGCGTTATCGCGTTTATCCTGCATCACCAAGGCGCTAATCGCGTTTAAGGCATTGAACATGAAATGAGGTTCAAGTTGAGAACGCAGTGCGCGCATCTTCTGTTGTTCGAGTTCGAGTTTGAGCGCCAACACGTCAGCGCGTTCTTGTTCCCAACGACGGCGGCGTTCTTGGTTTTGTTGCCATAGTTTGATCGCAGCCACTGCCAAATAAATTGCGGCGACCGAAGTGATTTGCAACAGGCTGGCGAGGCGGTTAATTAGCGTCAGCTGTTTACCCACCGCATCCCAGGACATAGATCGGAAGA
>CALKVB010000501.1 GCA_937996605.1 uncultured Oxalobacteraceae bacterium
TGCCATAGGTTTCCTGTTGTGGTACACCGTGAGCCGGGGTGCCGCCGAAATTCAACCATTGGTGCCTGCTTTGCAAAGCTGGTGGATGAAAATTCATGTACCTGCGAACTTTATTGGGTACGGCACCTTCTCTTTGGCTGCAATGGTGGGTGTAGCTTACTTATTGAAGCTTAGAGGTGTTTTGGCTGACCGTTTGCCGAGTTTGGAGTTGCTCGATGATGTCATGTACAAAGCGATTGCCGTTGGTTTTGCTTTCTTTACTATCGCGACGATTCTTGGTGCTTTGTGGGCGGCCGAGGCGTGGGGTGGCTACTGGTCTTGGGATCCGAAAGAGACATGGGCTCTTATCGTTTGGCTTAACTATGCGGCATGGTTACATATGCGCTTGATGAAGGGACTGCGTGGTCAATTTGCGGCGTGGTGGGCTGTGATTGGTCTACTCGTCACGACCTTTGCGTTCTTGGGGGTGAATATGTTTCTATCTGGATTACATTCTTACGGTACCTTGTAAAATAGTTAGCGCCACCTCCATCATCAAAAGCCCAAACAAGAAATTGTTTGGGCTTTTTTTGTTCGTGACCAATTCCGATTGGTTTGACCCGCATATAGTTTTTATCAGCGTTTTGTAAGTTTCAAACGAAATTCTCGACTTATGAGAAACTATGGATACTGAATGAAATAGTAGTCACGAGCCCAATCAAATTCATGCAGAACTGGAGTACTCTATGCTGATCAAGAAACAAACTTCCGACACGATTATTTTGCCTTCGGAGATTACGCCTCGCGATATCTTTGAATCTCGCCGTGAATTTATTCGTCGTGTTGCAATTGGTTCGATTGCAGGTGCATCGGTGATCGAAATGGCGCAGCGTGAGGCGTTTGCGCAATCCTCGGGCGCTCAGAAATTAGCTGCGACAGCGAACCCTGCATACGCCATCAATGAGAGAAAAACGGCTTACAAAGATGTGACGAGCTACAATAATTTCTATGAATTCGGCACCGACAAAGAAGAACCTGCAGTCAATGCGCATACTCTAAAAACACGGCCATGGACGGTGACGATTGAGGGCGAAGTCAATAAGCCTATGGTGCTCGATCTCGATGCTTTGCTCAAACTGGCACCAATTGAAGAGCGAGTCTATCGTTTGCGTTGTGTTGAGGGTTGGTCGATGGTCATTCCTTGGCTAGGCTATTCGCTCTCGAATTTACTGAAGAAAGTAGAGCCCAACAGTAACGCACGTTATGTTGAATTCATTAGCCTTGCCGATAAAAAACAAATGCCTGCGATTCGCTTTCCAGTACTTCAATGGCCCTACACAGAAGGTTTGCGCTTGGACGAGGCAATGCATCCATTGACGCTGCTGACGCTAGGATTGTACGGCGAGGTCTTACCGAACCAGAACGGTGCGCCTGTGCGCCTCACCGTGCCATGGAAATATGGTTTTAAATCGGCGAAGTCGATTGTGAAAATTCGTATCACCAAAGACCAACCTAAAACATCTTGGAATGTAGCCAATCCTAGTGAGTACGGGTTTTATTCCAACGTGAACCCAGAGGTTGATCATCCACGTTGGTCGCAAGCTTCCGAACGTCGTATAGGTGAAGATGGCTTTTTAAGTCGTAAGCGTAAGACTTTGATGTTTAATGGCTATAACGAAGTTGCTAGCTTGTATGCGGGTATGGACCTTAAGAAGTTTTATTGAGGCCGATGCCTCAAATGGATGGGAAGAATATATCGATGAATCAACTTGGTGCGCGTCAAATTTTCTGGTTGAAGTGTAGTATTTTTATAGCGGCCTCTTTCCCTTTTTTGAGGCTCGTTATCGCTGCGATCTATGACGGCTTGGGCGCGAATCCGCTGGAATTTATTACGCGAAATACGGGGGATTGGACTTTGTACTTTCTCTGTATTACCTTAGCCATCACGCCCGCACGAAAACTTTTGCAATGGCATTGGCTAATACGCCTGCGTCGTATGTTAGGACTATTTAGTTTTTTCTACGCGGCTTGTCACTTCCTAACCTTTCTGTGGTTCGATCATTTTTTCGAGTTCGAAGAAATGTGGAAAGATGTCGTCAAACGTCCCTTCATCACGGTTGGCTTTATCGCTTTTGTGGCGTTAATTCCGCTAGCATTAAGTAGTAGTAATTGGGCGATACGGAAAATGGGCGGAAAGACTTGGCAGTTATTACACCGTGTGGTGTATATCATTGTGCCACTTGGTGTTTTGCATTACATGTGGATGCGTGCTGGTAAGAATAATTTTACTCAGCCTATCGTGTTCGCGGTCATCGTTGCCATGCTGTTAGGCATGCGTTTGTATTGGCGTTTGAAGAAAAGGGCGTAGGCCGCCTCAATTGCAGTTATCTTATTTGCCGACCTGTGAGTTTGCAGGCGCTGCTGTTGTCGGAGCAGGTTGTTGCGGCGCAGGAGACTTCTTTTCTGGAAGGTATAGTGGGCCACGTTGTCCGCAAGCGGAGAGCAAGCTGACGCAGAGCAATACACTAGAAATGAGCGCACTTTTTTTCAAGATTGTACTTACCGTATAGAATGGAGGCTGTGAATTAAAACTTGCAGATGGAGTGTACCATGACAGAATCAGAATTTTTAGTGAAAGCAGACGCTTGTTTGCAAGAGGTACAGGATATTTTCGAACGTGCGTTTGAAAATGATGAGCTTGATGTCGACTGTAAGCGAAGCGGTAATGTGTTGGAGATCGAGTTCGTCGACAATGGTTCAAAAATCATCGTGAATAGTCAAGCGCCCATGCAAGAGATGTGGGTAGCTGCGAAGTCTGGTGGTTTTCATTACAAACACGATGGCAGCCATTGGAGAAACACGCGCGATGGCTCAGAGCTGTTTGAGACTTTGAAGTCAATCGCGGCAGCCCAAAGCTAAAACACCTAGGGTAATTAAAAAATGGGATGAAGACATTAAGCCTTCATCCCATTTTTTTTGCGTTCTGATTAGTGGATTATTCAATAATGATCTCTGACTCAGCACCTAAATGTTTGATCGCTGAGCCAGGAGGATTTTCAATGTAGAAGTAGTCGCCATCGGCCTGAATCACGCCATTCGGAATTGGGCGCTCCATAATAGGGATGTCTTTGAGCGCTTTTTGCATATAGCCAATCCAAATCGGTAATGCCAAGCCGCCACCTGTTTCACGATTTCCCAAATTACGGGGTTGATCATAGCCTATCCACGCAACCCCAACGATTTTTGCTTGATAACCTGCGAACCACGCATCAATTGAATCATTCGTGGTACCTGTTTTTCCAGCAATATCCGGGCGTTTCAAGATCAGAGCCTTAGTCGCCGTTCCGAAACGTACAACGTCACGTAACATGCTGTCCATCAGGAATGCATTGCGTTCGTCAATGACACGATTGTTTTCGTCGCCAGCTAAGTCTGGTTTTGCCTGTGATAAAACTTTGCCGTCAGCATCGGTAATTTTGCTGATCAGGTAGGGATTGACTTTATATCCACCATTCGCGAATACAGCATAGGCGCCGGCCATTTGCATTGGCGTAACCGCACCAGCGCCAAGCGCCAGGGTGAGGTAAGCTGGGTTCTTTTCCGGGATGAAGCCGAAGCGCGTTGCGTATTCTTGACCGTATTTCGCGCCGACTTTTTGAAGGATCCGAATCGAAATCATATTCTTTGATTTCGTCAAACCTTTGCGCATCGTCATTGGTCCTTCATATTTGCCGTCGTAATTTTTAGGCTCCCACGCTTGACCACCTGTTTGGCCAGCATCGAAGCTGATCGGCGCATCATCGATGATCGTCATCGGTGATAAACCTTTTTCTAGCGACGAAGAATAGATAAAAGGCTTAAAGCTGGAACCAGGCTGGCGCCACGCTTGCGTCACGTGATTAAACTTGTTGAAGTTATAGTCAAAGCCACCAACCAGAGCGCGAATAGCACCGTCTGTGGTGTCGGCTGCAACAAACGCAGATTGCACCTCGGGCATTTGTATGATTGACCAATTCTTGCCATCTAACAAGACGCGAATGACCGCACCGCGTTGTATGCGTTTATTGGCCGGAGCATTTGGCTTCAGTCCGGCTGCGGCGAAGCTGAGACCCGCACCTGTGATTTGGATTTCATCTCCATTAGCTAGTACTGCACGAACCTGGTCAGGTTTGGCATCGATTACCATTGCGGCTAATAAGTCATCGCTATCAGGATGGTCGGCCAACTCTTTTTCAATCGCTTCATCTGCCGCTTCTTTGTTCGAAGGGAGTTCAATAATGGCTTCTGGGCCTCGATAGCCGTGACGTCGTTCATAATCCATCACGCCTTTCCGTAGAGAGAGATAGGCTGCGTCTTGTTCCTCTTTGGTAATTGTGGTGTAGACGTTGAGTCCACGTGTGTAGGTTTCATCTTTATATTGCTCAAATACCAGTTGGCGTGCCATCTCGGCAATGTATTCGGCATGAATCCCAAATTCAGCGCTATTGGTTTTAATGTGAAGCTTTTCGACTTTCGCAGCTTCAAATTGTTCTTTGGTGATATAACCAAGTTGAAACATTCGCTGCAGAATGTATTGCTGACGAACTGCGGCCCTTTTTGGATTGGCAACGGGGTTATATGCTGATGGCGCTTTCGGAAGCCCTGCAAGCATTGCCGCTTCGGCGACGGTGATGTCCTTTAAGTTTTTGCCGAAATAAATTTGCGCTGCTGAAGAGAATCCGTAGGCGCGTTGACCCAAATAAATTTGGTTCATATAGACTTCGAGAATTTGATTTTTGCTTAAATTCTGTTCAATCTTCCACGCGAGCAATATTTCGTAAACCTTGCGTTTTACCGTTTGTTCAGTTGATAGGAAGAAATTTCTAGCAACTTGTTGTGTAATGGTTGAGGCGCCTTGTTTATTTCCACTAGTGACATTGTTTAGTGCCGCACGGGCGATCCCGATGTAGTCGACGCCGCCATGTTCGTAAAAACGATCATCCTCGATCGCTAAAACGGCTTTTTTCATCACTTCAGGAATGTCTTTGAAATGCACGACGTTGCGGCGTTCTTCGCCAAACTCAGCAATTAACATGTTGTCAGCAGAAAAGACTCGCATTGGCATTTTTGGTCTATAGCTAGTAATCGCATCGATTTCGGGCAAGTTAGGGTATGCCATGGTCAATGCAAAAACCAGAATCAAAATGCCAGTAAGAATTAAACCAAACAAAACGACACAGCTTTGAATTAAGACGCGAACGGTCCGACTCCGTTTTCGCGGCGAAGAAGGGACGGAGTCGACAGAGGATTGCTCGGGGTTGTTTGGTGTTGACATAGTGCAATATTGATTTCGAAATACAGGTGTGCATTATAGCCTTCGATTAAGCACTATAAAAATTGCATTTTCTCGATTTGGATGACCGAGTGGAGAAATGACAACGCAAAAACGCCGTTCTGCTCGGAAAGTGCTTTACATTACACTATCCTTATTGCTAGGATTTAACGTAAGCTAGTATGAGTGTCTTCTAAATCGCGGTTTTTAAAAGAAAAATTGTGTTTTTCAGTCAGATTAATAGTTTTTTATGGGCAATTTGTTTGTCAATTTGCTTGTGCTTTTGTACATAAAAATAATATTTCATTGAGGGGATATCCTTGGCTCTAGATCTCGCATCATTGCTCGGAAAGAAGAATGCGCCCTTGATAGGGGTGGATATCAGCACGTCTGACGTTAAGCTGGTGGAATTGTCTCGTTCGGGCGAGAAGGAATATAGATTGGAACGTTGTGCCTCGGAACCCCTTCCTAAAGGAGCGGTGATTGATGGCAATATTGAAAATTTAGAGCAAGTCTCTGAATCGATAAGTAAGTTGCTCAAGCGATCAGGCACGAGTACGCGAAGCGTTGCTTTGGCTATGCCCGCAGCGTCCGTCATTACAAAGAAGATGATTTTGCCCGCAAATTTAAACGAGCAGGCACTCGAATTTCAAGTGGAGTCAGAAGCAAGTCAGTACATTCCATTTGCGATGGACGAGGTTGCGATTGATTTTTGCGTGATTGGACCGACCGCGAATTCGGATGAGGATGTTGATGTTTTATTGGCGGCCTCGAGAAAAGAGAAAATTGAAGATCGTGTCGCAGCTGCAGAGTCGGCCGGTTTGCAGGCGCGAGTAATGGACATTGAGTCATATGCCGCGCGAGCAGCGGTTGAGCGCTTGATCGAGCAACAACCAAACGGCGGGCGTGATCAAATATTTGCGTTATTCCAGATCGGATCGAAGGTGACATACATATCGATTCTTTTGAATGGCGAGGTGGTTTATGAGCGTGATCAGCAATTTGGTGGAAATCAACTGACCCAAGATATCGTTCGAAATTATGGCCTCTCATTTGAGGAAGCTGAGCTAAAGAAGCGCCAAGGGGATCTACCCGATAGTTATGAAATGGAGTTGTTGGAGCCCTTCCTTGAGAGTGCTGCGCTTGAAGTGACTCGTGCAATTCAATTCTTCTTTACCTCTACTCCATTTACGCGAATTGACCAGATTTATTTGGCTGGTGGTTGTTCTATGTTGCCAGGCTTGGTCGAGATAGTTGCAGAGAGAACGAAACTTTCAACTTCCGTAATCAGCCCGTTTAAAGGGATGGATCTGGGATCCAATATCAACGAAAGAGCGTTGCGTAATGATGCGCCTGCTTACCTAGTTGCCTGTGGATTGGCAATGCGGAGGTATGGATAATGATTAAAATTAATCTTCTCCCACATCGGGAAATAAAGCGGAAAGAGTTAAAGAGTCGATTTTATTCTTTGTTAGTATTGGCAGTTCTATGTGCTGCTGGTGTAGTAGTTTTGGTCGGTTTAGTTTTTTCTACTCGCCTATCGGCGCAAGAAGAGCGTAACGCTTTTATTACGCAGCAAAATTTAGAACTTGATAAGAAAATCAAGGAAGTCGCGACCTTAAGGCAGGAAATCGATGCATTGAAAGCTCGTCAACAAGCTGTTGAAGACTTGCAGGCAGATCGAAATCAACCTGTCTTTATGATGAATGAATTGGTGAAATTGGCGCCAGAAGGTTTATATCTCACTCTCATCAAACAAGATGGTCAGCGTATCTCGATCAAAGGTTACGCGCAATCTCACGCTGTGGTTGGTACTTTTGTTAACGAGTTGAATTCCTCGCAGTGGATGAATAAGCCTGAAATTATTCAGAACAAGGCGGTCGGTCTTGGACAGGGTCGGGATGCAAAACGCGTTATTGAATTTGACTTAAATGTTGGAATTCGACGTCCAAGAGAGTTGGAAGCGGCAGCCGCAAGTGCAACTAGCACCGATAAAACGACACCTGCTATCAAAGCTAAGCCTTAGATCGAGAAAAATATGGCCACAATACAGGAACAATTTGAAGGGCTCGTTAGCCAATTTCGGAATCTAAATGGATTGCATCCAGGACTATGGCCGTTAGCGCCTCGACTGGTTTCTGCAGTCGCTGTCTTTCTTGCAGTATTGCTAGGAGGCTGGATCTTTTATTGGAGTGGGCAACTTGATGACATCGATCGAGGTGAACAAGAAGAGCAGAAGCTGAAAGATACTTACAAGACAAAATTGCAGCAATCCATTAGTTTAGAAGCCTTGAAAGATCAGCGCCGTTTGGTATTGCAATACGTGTCGAAAATGGAAAAGCAACTACCGAGTAGTGCTGAATATGCGTCACTGCTTGATGATATTAACTCCGCCGCTAATGGTCGCGGACTGAGTATGGATCTGTTTGAACCGGGCAACGTAACGGTGAAGGATTACTATGCGGAGTTGCCAATTAAAATCCAGATGGTGGCGAATTATCATGATATGGGGCAGTTTATTAGTGATATCGCTAAACTCCCTCGGATTATTACCCTCAATAATTTGGTATTTTCCGCGAGCAAAGATCCGAAAAAACCAGGTATTGTTCTAGATGGAATTGCCAAGACTTATCGTTATCTTGATCCTGAAGAGATAGCTGCCCAAGCGGAGCAGAAGAAAAAAGATAAAGCGAAAGACAGAGAGGCGAAAAAATGAAATTGATTAAGATTTTGACGTCTCTATTCTTGACTTCGATGCTGATGGCTTGCGTTGATAATGGGGTGGGTGAAGTACGGGAGTGGATGGATCAAACTCGTAAAGAGACGCAAGTGAAGGTAACACCTTTGGCTGAGCCTAAGGTTTTCGTTCCAGTTTCATACGAAAGTGGCAGCTTCATCGATCCTTTTGATCACTCAAAATTGCTCGTCGTTTTTGCACGCTTGAAGGCTGCAAATGATAATGGTTTGAAACCTGATTTTGATCGTCCCAAAGAGGCGCTTGAAGCTTATCCTTTAGAGTCAATGAAGATGGTTGGAACAATTGATAATAAGCGAAAACTACAAGGTCTAATTCAAGTAGGCAAGCTCATTTATCCAGTGGTGGTTGGTAATTACATCGGTCAGAATTTTGGGAAAGTCATCAGTGTGAGTGATACGCGAATTGATATGGTGGAAACAGTACAAGATGCGACGGGTGATTGGATGGAGCGTAAGGCAAGCTTAGAACTACAAGAGGCAAAAAAATGAGAGCTTTCATAATTCAATGTAAAGGGAGCGCCATGCGCATCACGAGTCTAATAGGTGTAATGCTTTTTTTCTGTGCTTCAGCATTCGCGCAAAATGAAAACTCGATTAGTTCGATTACTGCAAATCAACAAGGCGCGAACGTTATTGTTAAGGTAATTCTCAAGAACCCTCTCGAGAAAACACCACTGTCGTTTTCGATTGCAAATCCAGCCCGTATTTCTTTTGACTTTGCAAACACGAGTAATGCAACTGGCAAAAGCGCGTTTGATGTTGGTCTTGGTGAAGTGAGAAACGTTAATCTGATTGAAGTGCCTGGACGTTCTCGTTTGGTTTTTAATCTCAATCGGTCTTTAAACTATGCGACCCTTGTTGAGGGCAACACCCTGATCGTGACGATCGATGGCTCTGGTGGGATAGCGACTCCAGTTAACTCTCTTGGTCTCCCTGCCGTGGAAAAAACAAAAACAGCGATTAAACCTACGTTGAAAGATATTGATTTTCGTCGTGGTGCAGGTGGTGAAGGCCGAGTAATCATTGATTTGCCTAACAATCAAATTGCCGTTGATCCAAGGCTACAAGGTCAGAAAATTGTGGTTGATTTTTTCAATGTTGGACTTCCAGAAATTCTGAAACGAAATTTAGATGTGGCGGACTATGGATCGCCAGTGCAGAAAATCTCCACCGAAAGACAAGGGGAGAACGTGCGTATGTATATCGAGCCCAAAGGCTTGTGGGAGCATAGTGTCTACCAAAGCGATACACAATTGGTGATTGAAGTTAAACCATTGAAGGAAGACCCTAATAAACTGACGCAAGGTTCTCAAGGCTATAAAGGTGAGCGTATCGGTATGAATTTTCAAGATATCGATGTTCGAGCAGTGTTGCAGATGTTAGCAGAACAGGGTGGCGTAAGTATCATTGCAAGCGATTCTGTGGTTGGAAACATTACACTGCGCCTTGACGCGCCGTGGGATCAGGCGCTTGACGTTGTTATGCAAATTAAGGGCCTTGATATGCGTAAGAACGGAAACGTCATTTTGATTGGGCCAAAAGATGAGTTGTTGCTAAAGGAAAAACTGGAGTTAGAACAAAAAGCTGCTATTGCCGAACTCGAGCCTCTGAAGACAGAGTCTTTTCAATTAAAGTATCAAAAAGCAGATTCGCTGCAAAAGTTGTTTGGTGCTGACAGCACGAGTTCCAGCAGTCATAACCGCCTCCTTTCGAAACGTGGCAGCGTGATGATAGATCCGCGGACCAATCAGCTTTTCGTGACAGATATTGCTTCTAAGATCGAAGAAGTAAGAAAACTTATTCAAAAAATTGATATCGCAACTAAGCAAGTTGTGATTGAGGCACGTATTGTAGAGGCGGACAACAAATTCAGTAGAAACCTTGGCGCCAAGTTGGGATTTGCCGATCTTCGGAAAATGTCAGGCGGTGATGCCGGGTATCAATTGCAGGGTAATCAACGTGTGGCTGTAACTGGCAATTACTTAGGTGTTGGTGAGCAGACTGGTCAAGCGACAATTACCGAGAAAAGCTTCATCCCAAACACTCAATTCGTGAACTTACCCGCGGCTGGTATAGCAGGTTTGGATGCCGGTAGTTTTGCGACTAGCATATTCTCTGCTGCAGCAAATCGTTTCCTCAATCTTGAATTGTCTGCTTTGGAAGCGGATGGGGATGGCAAGATTATTTCTAGTCCGCGGGTAGTCACCGCGGATCAGACGCCTGCACACATAGAACAAGGTCAGGATATTCCATATCAGATCGCAACTTTAAGTGGCGGTACAGCCATTTTGTTTAAGAAGGCGACGCTCAGCCTTGACGTAACACCTCAAATCACTCCTGACGGTACGATTATTTTGACGGTCGATGTTCACAAGGATAGTAAAGGTGAAGAGACTCGCGGTGGGCCGGTAATCAATACTAAACAAGTCAAAACTAATGTACTCGTTGATAATGGTGGTACAGTGGTTTTGGGCGGTATATATACTCAAGAAGAACGGTCAGATGTTACAAAAGTTCCATTCTTGGGTGACTTGCCTCTTTTTGGTAATCTGTTTAAGTCAACAGGTAAGACAAATAACAAAACTGAACTTTTGATATTTATTACACCTAAAGTCCAGTTAACTGGTAGCTTTGTAAATCAGTAGTAAATGATAAGAAACGGTGATTCACTCGTTTTCAATCTTTGTATTAATTAATATTTAATAGGTGTTACATGACGAAGTTATTTCGCGTATTTATTGCCATTACTGTATTGGCGCTCTTAGCAGCCTGTGGTGGTGGTGGTGGTTCTGCAGGTAATACAAGCGGTAAAGCGCTTTTCACAACTGCAGCGCAGAAGATAGTCGTAGCACCTGGTGCTTCGCAGAGTTATGAAATAGGTGGTGGTGTCCCCAATTACATCGCGACTAGTAGTTCAGGGGCAGCGACTGCAACTGTTTCAGGTAAGAATCTAGTGATTACAGGAGTTAATGGCGGTACCGCGACGATTACCGTTTCAGATGCTTCCGGTACAAAAGTGACCATTGATGTTACCGTCGGCACTGGTGTCGATTTCTTTGTAACCGCACCAGATAGTGTGACATTAACAGTTGGTCAGAGTTCGTCAGTATTTCAATTTGGTGGAGGCAGCGGCATCTACCGAGTGAACTCTTCAAATCCGCAAGTTGCTTCGGTTAATCAAAACGGATCGAACTTCTTTATCACTGGTATAAGTGCAGGTAAAGCAACAGTGACGGCAACGGATTCATTGGGAGCGAGCAAGATTGTTAATGTTGTGATCGGAACTGGTATCGATCTTTTCACTACTGCACCATCTTCAGTCGTGGTGGCAATCGGCGCTAGTTCATCGGTTTTTAACATCGGTGGTGGTAGTCAAGTTTATTCGATTACAAGTAGTAACCAAAACGTAGCGACAGTTGGTCTGGCCAATCGGACAGAGTTTATTATCACTGGTAAAAATGGTGGTACCGCAACGGTATTGGTTAAAGATTCTCTTGGAGCTTCAGTCACCATTAATGTTGTTGTCGGTTCTCAAACGAGTTTATTCTCAACAGCACCAGCAAATACAAAGCTTGAAGTTGGCGGATCTAATATTTTCAAAGTTGGCGGTGGAACGACCATCTACAATGTTAGTAGCAGTAATAATGGGGTTGTCTCTGCCTCGATGACAGGCAATGATTTGACAATTACGGGTGTTTCAGTAGGTGTGGCACAAATCGTGGTCGCTGATTCTAATGGCGCTTCATTACAATTCAATGTAACGGTCGGAAGCGGTGTACCAACGGCCCTATTTACCACCGCGGGTACTGATATTGTTGTCGCGACTGGAACTACGCCGACCTTCACTGTGGGTGGAGGTAAGGCACCTTATACTGCCACAAGTAGCAATGCGACCTTGATCGGTGTCTCAATCAGCGGCGCGACATTAACAATTAGTGGCTTATCCGAAGGAAGCGGACGTGTCACAGTAGCCGACGTTGATGGTACCAAGGTAAATATCAACGTAGCGGTGGGTACTGGTGTATCAATACCATTGTTTACGACTGCGCCACCAGCGGTTACCGTAGGTGTGGCCAAAACTGCTAACTATACGGTTGGCGGTGGAACTGGTCCGTATACTTTCACTTCAAGTAATGTTGCGGTCGCAACAGTTTCTGGAAGTGGCAAGGCTTTTAGTGTTACTGGTGTGATCGAAGGTGATGCTAATGTTGTCGTCCGTGATGCTGTTGGAGCGAGTATTACAATTGCAGTGTCAGTCAGCAATGGTCCTAAAACTCCGTTGTTCACTACTGCTCCACCAAATATCACAATTGGCGTGGCTTCACCAGTCACGTATGCTATAGGTGGAGGAAAAGCTCCATTTACGGTGACATCAAGTAATACTACGGTTGCAACAGTGTCCTTGGGCACCAATGCATTCACAGTAACGGGCGTATCCGCAGGTACAGGATCGATTGTTGTACGCGATGTTGAGGGTTCACTTGTGACCGTCAACTTTACTGTTGCAACCGGACCGCAAGTTCCGCTGTTTACTACCGCGCCGCCTAGTGTGGTGACTACTGCAGGCGCGCTGAGCTCGTTTGTGGCAAGCGGTGGTTCTGGGCCGTATAGTG